>DASTGE010000158.1:0-3649 GCA_035719405.1 Burkholderiaceae bacterium | reverse complement strand
GTCCCGGCCGATGCGCTGCAACTGCTCAACGGCGCCGGGGAGACCGTCGGCGCTGCGCTCGTTTCCGACGCGCGCACCGCCGGCGTTTGCTTCACCGGGTCGACGCAGGTTGCCCGGCTTATCAACCGCGCACTTGCCGCGCGAAACGGCCCGATCGTGCCGCTGATTGCCGAGACAGGCGGTATCAACGCGATGATTGTTGATTCGACCGCAGTGCTCGAGCAGGTGGTCGACGCTGTCGTCATGAGCACGTTCCGGTCAGCGGGCCAACGTTGCAGTGCTCTGCGCCTGCTGTGCGTTCACGAGAGCGTTGCCGACGATCTGATCGTGATGCTCCGCGGTGCGACGGCCGAGTTGAGCGTCGGTGATCCCGCCCTGCTCAAGACCGATGTGGGGCCCGTCATCGACGAAGAGGCTTGTGAAAACCTTCGGCGGCACATCGAGCGCCTCAAGGGTGAGGCGACGCTGATCGCCCAGGCGCCGCTTGCGTTGGACCTGCCGCGGCTGGTGGCGCCGGTCGCCTTCGAAATCAGGGACATTTCCGAGCTGAAGCAGGAGATCTTCGGCCCGGTCTTGCATGTCGCGCGTTGGAGCGGCCATGTGGACAAAGTCGTGGACCGCATCAATGCGCTCGGCTATGGCCTGACCTTCGGCATCCAGACGCGCATCGATTCTCGCGCGCAGAAACTGGCCGACCGCGCCCGGATCGGCAACGTCTACGTCAACCGAAACATGATTGGTGCTGTGGTCGGCGTGCAGCCGTTCGGCGGCGAGGCCCTCAGTGGCACGGGGCCGAAGGCAGGCGGTCCGCACTACCTGTACCGCTTCTGCTGTGAACAGACGGTGACGGTGAATACCGCTGCAGCGGGCGGAAATGCGGCGTTGCTGGCGGGGGTGGCGGCGGAAGGGGTGTGATGGCTTGAGGAAGCAGGTTCAGTCGAGCTTCAGCCCGATCTTCTCGATGATCGCTCCCCAACGCTTCATGTCGCTCGCCGCCTGATTGCGAAAGTCCGCGACCGAACCGCCGCCCGGCTGCAACCCCTGCGCATCGAAAGCCTGCTTCACCGTTGCATCCTGTAGCACTGCGTTCACGTCGGCGTTGATCTTCTGCACCACGGCCTCAGGCGTGCCTGCTGGAACAAAGAAGCCGTTCCAGATCAGCGACTCGACGTTTGGCAGACCGCTTTCGACCAGGGTGGGAAGCTCCTTCAGCGATTCCATGCGCTGCCGCCCAGTGGTGGCGATCAGCCGGATCTTGCCGCTTCTGGCCAGAGGCAGCAGCGCGGGCGCCGCAGCGAACAGCGCGTCTGTCTCACCACTGGCCACGCTCATCGCCGCCGGCGGTGAGCCACCGAAGGGAACGTGCGTGGCGTGGACGCCTGCCTCGGCCAGCAACAGTTCCATGGTGAGGTGGGATGAGCTGCCGTTGCCGACCGACGCGTAGCTCAACTTGCCCGCCTTCTGCTTCGCGTAGGCGACGAACTCCTGCGGCGTCTTCACCGGCAGGCCGGCGTTCACGGCGAGCACATTGGCCTGCAGCGTGGCCATCACGACGGGTGCCAAGTCCTTGACGGGGTCGTACGGCATCTTGCGGTACATGAACGGGGCGAAAGCGATCGGGCCATTGAAGCCGACGGCGATCGTGTGACCGTCGGGCGAGGACTTGGCGGCCACGTCGACCCCCAGCATGCCGCCTGCGCCGGCCTTGTTGTCGACGACCACGGGCTGGCGCCACCGGTCCTTGAGCCTGTCGGCGAGCAGGCGCGCAATCACGTCCAGCGAGCTGCCCGCCGGCGCGGGCACGACGATCTTGACGGGATGCGTGGGCCAGGAGACTTGTGCGTGCGCGGCCAGCGGAAAGGCGGCGGCCAGCGCGAGGAGCGTGCGGCGGAAGAGCATATGCCGTTCCAAGTACTGCGGAGAAGCGGGCATCGTAATTGCGTTGCGGCGAAAGTCGGATGTTGGTTCGGGGAAGACCTTCACCCCCGTGCGAAGTCGCGGATACACGCCGCACTACACTGCCTTCAGCCCTTTTGCAGCCTGCAACGCACACTCTCCTTCCATGAGCGCAAGCATCGTATTCATCGGCGGCGGCAACATGGCCGCCGCCATCGTCGGTGGCCTCGTCAAGTCCGCTCCCGCGCCCTCTCCTTCACAGATCGCCGTCGTCGAGCTCGACGATGCCCGGCGCCAACACCTGAACACCCAGTACGGCGTGCACACCCTGCCGGCTGCGGATGGGACGCTCGCGACCGCCTCACTCATCGTCTGGGCGGTCAAGCCCCAAAGCTTTCGCGAAGCTGCGCTACCGGTGGCGCCCTTTGGCTTCCAGGCGCTGCACCTGAGCGTGATGGCGGGCATCCGCAGCGATGCGATCGCCAGCGCGATGGGCACAGACCGCGTGGTGAGGGCCATGCCCAATACGCCGGCACTGATCGGTCAGGGCATTTCCGGACTCTTCGCCCGCCCAGGGGTTGTGGATAGCGACCGTGAGCGTGTCGAGCAGGTCCTGCGGCCTGTAGGGGAGTGCATCTGGGTCGATCATGAGCGCGACCTGGATGCGGTGACGGCGCTTTCCGGCTCGGGCCCCGCATACGTTTTCTACTTCATCGAGGCAATGATGCAGGCTGCGGCCGAGATGGGCTTGGACGCGGAGAAAGGCAAGCAGCTCGCAATCGCAACCTTTGCGGGCGCGTCTGCGCTTGCCAGGCTCTCGGCTGACCCGCCGTCGGTGCTGCGTGAGCGGGTCACCTCCAAGGGTGGCACGACTCAAGCGGCATTGACCAGGCTGGAGCAAGCGGGTGTGAAGGCCGCCTTCGTCGAGGCGCTGAAGGCTGCGCAGAAGCGTGCGCATCAACTGGGCGACGAGTTCAGTTCCTGATGTATCGGAACGCCCATCGTCAGGCACGTTCGCGCGGCGATGTGTTCAGCCGTCGCCGCGCAACTCGCGGCCTTGACAATGGTTTGATCCGCCTGCCGCTGCCATAGACCGAAGGGATCTTCGGAAGCATTCAATTCACTTCGCACGCGCGAGGACGGGGAAGGCCAGATCGTTAATGATGCGCCTCACATTCTCCTCAATAGAACAAAACATGCGTGCCTTCCGCCCCTTCCAGCTCAACGGCGCCGTGTCGAGATTGTCCCAGCGCGTGTCGTCCTCTGCGGCGGAAGAGAAGTCGGGCAGTACGACGGTCCGCCCGCCAATCCCTGAAAGTGTCTCCGGCCCTCCGACGTCTGGGCAGCCGCGGCGACTCGCTCCGAAGTCAATACCGCCTCGACAATCGCCTACGACGCAATTGCGGCGGGACGCTGCAGCGTTCGACCCACGGTCATCACTATTTGCCCCGAGGGGCGGGGAACCCCGATTCGCCCGCACCAGCCCACCCGTGTTCACAGCTTCGCGGTTTTCCGCGGGGACGATCGACCCTGGCCACGATCCTCTCGCCGCCGACCGACTGCCACCTGAGCCTGTTCCGGCCAACGCGAGGTTCAAAGCGACGGTCTCAATGCTCGCTTCTTACAAGGGTGAGGAGTTGGGTACGCGGTACGGTACGCGTGTCGAGTACCTCGACCATGAGAAGCGGCAGGCATACAAGCTGACCGTGCGTGACGGCAAGGTCTACGACGCCAAGGGCAATCTCTACGACAC
>DASTGE010000157.1:0-2333 GCA_035719405.1 Burkholderiaceae bacterium | reverse complement strand
AGGGATGTTATGCGCGCGCCGGACTCCTCAGCGACACGGAACTGTACGAGGAGTTTCCTGCGCGCTACCTGGCCGACGTGGCCCGCCGGCGTCGCTGGGTCCGCGGCGACTGGCAGCTCGTGGGGTGGTTGCGGCGGCACGTAGAAGGGGCCGACGGGCGGCGTGAACGCAACCCGCTGTCGATGCTGTCGCAATGGAAGGTATTCGACAACCTTCGGCGCAGCCTTGTCCCCGCCGCACTGACATCACTGCTGATTCTTGGGTGGACCGTCTTGTCCCCCGCATGGTTCTGGACCGCAGTCGTGATCGGGATTCTCCTGCTGTCGACCGTCATTGCGTCGTACTCCGATCTGACCGAGAAGCCGGCCGACGTGCGGTACAGCCAACATCTGGTTGCCGTCGGACTCTCCGCGCGGCGGCACCTGCTGCAGGCGCTGCTCGCGCTCGCCTTTTTGCCCTTTGAGGCTTTCTTCTGCCTCGATGCAATCGTGCGCACGATCGGGCGGATGTTGATCACCCGCCGGCGCTTGCTCGAATGGAGCACGTCGAGCGAGGTCGATCGCGCGTTGGAGCAAGCCGATCGCACCGACCTCCTCGCGTCCTATCGCTCGATGGCGATCGCCCCGGGCATCGCGGTCGCGGCGTGCATCGCCGTGTCGCTCATCAATCCCGTGGGGCTGGCGCTAGCCGGGCCGATCTTGCTGCTCTGGGGAGCATCGCCGGCGATCGCTTGGTGGGTGAGCCGTCCGATCGCACGGCGGCGTGCCAAGCTGACGCTCGACGAGACGCATTTCCTGCGCAAGCTGGCGCGAAAGACGTGGGCGTATTTCGAGACCCATGTCGGACCGGACGACCACTGGCTGCCACCCGATAACGTGCAGGAACAGCCCGTGGCGAAGGTCGCGCATCGGACTTCGCCAACCAACATGGGACTGGCGCTGCTTGCCAATCTGACCGCGCACGACTTCGGTTATCTGTCGACCGGACAGCTCGTGGCGCGCACGACCCATGCGCTGCGTACCATGGAGTCGCTGGAGCGGCATCGCGGGCATTTCTACAACTGGTACGACACCCAAGCCCTGTCGCCTCTCGCTCCCCGCTATGTCTCGACCGTGGACAGTGGCAACCTCGCAGCCCATCTGCTGACGTTGCGACCCGGGCTCGCGGCGCTCGTCGATGCCCCCATCCTCAATCGGCGATGGCTCGAAGGCCTGAGCGACACGTTCTCGATTCTGATCGACATCCTCGACCAGCATCGGCCGGCTGCCGTCCTCGAATTCGAAGCAGCACTCGAATCGGCGATTGCTGCCAGACCGGTCAGGCTGACCGATGCGTGGGCCCAGCTGGAACGATTGGCGGCCGGCGCCAACGATGCGGCTGCACACTTCGCGGCCAATGACTCGGAGAGCGAAGCGGGTTTCTGGGCCAACGCGCTCGCGCGGCAATGTTCGGACTTCCGCGACGAGCTTGTTTTTCTCGCGCCGTGGCTCGAGCTGCAACCCGTGCCGTCGATGGAGCCTGGCGTACCGGGCGACGACGGCATTCCAGCGCTGCGCGAGCTCGCGACGCGCAAGGTGCCGAACAACGACCCGACTGCGCAAAATCCGGCCTTGCCCGAAAAGGTGCAGCTTCTCGTCAACCAGGGAGCGGAGCGGTCAACGGCAAGAATGGCCGCCATCGACGCGCTCGTGGAGCACGCGACCGCGCTTGGCGCGATGGACTATGAATTCCTGTACGACAAGGTCCGCCGGCAGCTGGTGATTGGGTACAACGTGACGGAGCACCGGTGCGACTCGAGCTATTACGATCTTCTGGCATCCGAAGCGCGACTATGCAGCTTCGTCGCCATTGCACAGGGCAGGTTGCCGCAGGAAAGCTGGTTTGCGCTCGGACGCACGCTTACGACGGTGGGTGGAGAGCCGGTGCTCCTATCGTGGAGCGGTTCGATGTTCGAATACCTCATGCCGCTCCTGGTGATGCCGACTTATGAGAACACCTTGCTCGATGAGACCTACGTGGCCGCGGTCGACCGACAGATCGAGTATGGACGGCAACGTGGCGTCCCCTGGGGAATATCGGAGAGCGGTTACAACACCGTCGATGTCCAGCTCAATTATCAGTATCGTGCCTTCGGCGTGCCCGGATTGGGATTGAAGCGCGGCCTCGGGGAGGATCTGGTCGTGGCACCGTACGCGTCGGCGCTCGCCTTGATGGTCGCTCCCGAGGCGGCGTGCCTCAACCTGCAGCGCCTCGCGGCCGATGGAGTGGAGGGACAACTCGGCTTGTTCGAGGCGGTCGACTACACCGCCTCGCGGCTGCGTCGGGGGCAGTCG
>DASTGE010000156.1:0-2613 GCA_035719405.1 Burkholderiaceae bacterium | reverse complement strand
TCGGGTGGCGGTTGACCAGCTGGCGCCCCACGGGCGTTCGGCATCAATATCAAAGTGCGGTGAAAACGACGTCGTCGCCCTGGTGGCAGGGGCGAGGGAAACGGTCGCATAGCGATTCTGAGCAATTGCACTGAACCCCGTCGCTCCGAGAGAGCGGCCACCGGTTCAGACGGCGGCCACGGGGGACTCACGATCAAGTGGGCTCAGCGTGACCACGCGCCGCTTCGACGGCACGTGGGACGGCGATCTCGCCTGGAAACAGGAAGCGCCGTGCACAGTTCACTTTAAAGGTTAATGCCCCGCTGTAGCCCGGCCTCCTCCCGGAGCGCTGGTGCAGGCAGCAAGACCCGTTTCCAGGGCCAACCCGCGAACCGCGCTGGTGGGTGACGCCCTTGATTTGCAGCGCGGTCGATGCAGGCTCCTTTGGAGGACCCGAGCCTGTCACTCGATGCACGACGGTCCCCCCCGGCCTCGCGATCCGAACACGCACGGCTCGGGCGTCTGTTCTGTACTCACGAAAGGAACCTCTTTGCTATGGAAGGAAACTGGCGGCAGATCCTGGCCGACGTGCTCAAAGAGCACAACCAGTGGCACGGCAAGCGCAACAAGGTGGTTTCGAACCTGACAATGCAGCAGCGAGCCGACCGGCTCTACAGCTGCTTCGAAGAGCTGCGCGAGCTTGGCTATGGCATTGAAGATCCGACCCACATTGGCGAGCGCCATTTGCAGGCCCTCGTCGACCATTGGATTGCGCGCAAGCATTGCGCGGCGACGATCCAGACCAAGCTGTCGCATCTGCGCGTGTTCGCGAGCTGGATCGGAAAGCCTGATCTGGTCAAGCGCGCGGCCGAATACGTCACTGATCCGAACATCGTGAAGCGAATCTATGCAGCACAAACGGACGCGAGTTGGAGCACCAGGAACATCGACGCCGAGGGCGTGATTGATCTGGTCCGTTCCATCGATCCGTTTGTCGCCAACCAACTGCTGGCCGAATTGCACTTCGGCCTGCGCGTGAAGGAAGCCGTCATGCTGCGCCCATGGCGCGCGGATGCCGGCTCCGCACTGCTCGTTGATGACGGAACCAAAGGAGGCCGTCCTCGCGTCGTTCCCGTACGCAATCAGGAGCAGCGCGACGCCCTCAACTTCCTGAAGGTGCAGGTCAAATCACGCAATAGTTCCCTTGCCGATCCGTCATTGACCTTGAAGCAGGCAATGACCCGTTATTACGTGGTCATGCGCGCCGCCGGCATCACACGCAAGGGCCGATTGGGCGTCACCAGCCACGGCCTGCGCAAGGAGTTCGCTAATCAGGTGTACTTCGAGATGACGGGGGTTCCCTCGCCGATTCAAGGCGGTCCGTCAATCGACCGCCTCGTGGATCGTGATGCCCGCCTGAGGCTGGTTGCGCACCTTGGACACGCGCGCGAGTCAATCGGCACGGCATATTTAGGGCCGATTCTGAATAGAGAGCGTCGCGCGTCGAACGACGAGTCGGATCCGGCTACAGCAATCCAGTGACGCCCTCGCTTGCTTGAATGGCCGTTCTCGGTCCGACACACGAGAAAAAGGGGGCTGCCTCCGCCCGCAAGGCCCCCCATCATCAAGAGCTGACCGGCAATTAAATCAAGCGAAAGAAGAGAGGAGGCGGTCAGCCAGGACGGCAGTGTGAGGAAGCGCGAACCGTCACCCACGGCAGCTGGGAACCTTTCGCGGCGAGCGTTTCTGGACGGTGTGTTCGTGCCGCTGGAGTCGCTGCCACTTCCCCCTGGGCACAGGGGGTCGCCTGCTCGGCGTGGACTGCAGCAAAGGTAGCACCGATGTGGCCTTTGCGCCCGCCGAGTTACGCCTCAAGTTGAGCTAGCGCGCAAACGTATGCTGAAGGAATGCTCTGGGGCGCAATTCATTGCCGCCAGTGCAAGGTGCGCATAGGTCCAACCGAGCACCAATTTCGGGCATCGTGACCTTTCATTTTGGTCCCATTGTCACCGGCGTGCCATTTCGGCTCATCACCCCCAATCTGCATGAGTACGCATGTGCCGCTTTGCTGCTAACTTACGGACACTTGAAATGGGAGGAGACGCATGTTCGGGTCCGGCGTTCTCGACACGGCCATCGGCCTTCTCTTCGTGTTCCTGCTCGTCAGCTTGCTGGTCACGATCGCCAACGAGCTGATCTCTTCGGCGATGCTGTCGCGCGCGAAGTGGTTGCAATACGGCGTCGCGCGGCTCCTCGGAAGCGAATGGGCGCAACGCCTGTACGCGCATCCGTTGATCAGCAGCACCACGTCGTCGCCTCCAGAAAAGGTCGACAACAAGCTGCCTTGGCGAGGCGGAGGCCCGTCCTACATCCCCTCGCGGTCGTTCGCGAACGTTCTCGTGGACCTCGTGCGAAGCGGGGACACGACGCTGCAGGCGATACGGTTGTCGCTGCAGAACGCGCTCGACACGGCGCGCGACAAGCAGTTGCCGCTCGAAGACCTGACACCGGCATTAATGGATGCGGCGACACCCTATTCCGCCGACGCCAAGGCGTTGTCTACGGACATCGCCAAACTGCTCGGCGACATAGTGGATCGGGATAAGGTGTCGCGGCAGTGGTTGTCTCAGCTGG
>DASTGE010000155.1:0-3817 GCA_035719405.1 Burkholderiaceae bacterium | reverse complement strand
ACCAGCCAGTCGATCACCAGGCTCTTCTTTTCCGCGGTGAAGATGGGGCGTGTTTCAGGGCTGTCGAGCGTCTGGATGCGGCGGTCGAGGAACACGACGTTCTGGAACGGCGGCGGCAACTTGACCTTCAGGCCCGGCAGGGTGATGACTTCCTTGATCTCGCCTAACGAGTACACGACGGCGACCTGCCGCTGATCGACGATGAAAAGCGTTGATGCCAGCAGCATCAGCACGATGAGGGCGCCGGCGACGATGAGTCCGATGCGGTTCATGGCATATCGATTGTGAGGTTCCTGTTGCCGCCGGCGTTAGCGGCTCTCGCGGTCGCGCGTACGCTGGTTGTCGCGCGAGCGGACATCGACAGCGCCGCTCGGGCCCGAGTCACCCGGTACCAAGGGCACACCGCCAGCCGGCCCGGCGCCGGCCGAACCTGCGGCACCGGAGGCCGACTGCTGCAGCAACTTGTCCAGGGGCACGTAGAGCAGATTCGAAGCGTTGCGGCTGTCCACCATGACCTTGGTCACGTTGCTGAAGATCTGCTGCATCGTGTCGATGTAGAGCCGGTCGCGGGTCACGGCCGGTGCCTTCTGGTACTCGGCCAGCACCGAGCGAAATCGCTGGGAATCGCCTTCTGCCTGCGCCACCACGCGCGCCGAATAGGCCTCAGCCTCGAGCCTCAAGCGCGACGCTGTGCCTTGCGCCTTCGGGATGACGTCGCTTGCGTAGGCCTGGCCCTCGTTCTTGAAGCGGTCGCGATCGGCGCCGGCCTTGAAGGCATCGTTGAACGCAGCCTGCACCTGCTCAGGCACCTGCACGTTCTGGACGTTGACGTTCACGACGATGATGCCCGCATTGAGCCTGTCGAGCTGCGACTGAACCGATTTCACCAAGTCGGCGGCAATCGCGTCGCGCTGCTCGTACAGCACCGAGTCGACCTTGCTTCGACCGACGATCTCGCGCACCGCGGACTCCGCCGCCATCTCGACTGCGTCGTCGGCGTTGCGGTTTTCGAACAGGTAGGCGCGCGCATCCTTCAAGCGGTACTGCACAGTGAAGCGAATGTCGACGATGTTCTCGTCCTGGGTCAGCATCGACGAGTCGCGCAGCCCGGTGGCCTGCACCACGGAGCTCTTGCCGATTTCCCTCGAGCGCAACTGCGTGACCGCAACCGTCTCGTGGGCCTGGAAGGGATATGGCAGCCGCCACTGGATGCCAGCGTCCGCCGTGTAGGCGTAACGACCGAACGATGTGACCACCGCCTGCTGGCCTTCCTGGACGATGAAGATGCCGCTGCCGAGCCAGATCAACACGACGACGGCGGCGATCAGGCCGACGCCGATGCCTGCGCTCTTCATGTCCGGCGGGAAGTTCGGCCCCCCTTCGCCGGTGCCATTGGTGCGCATGCCCCGGGCGCCGAACAGGCCGCTCAGCTTCCGGTTGAAATCCCGCCACAGCTCGTCCAGGTCAGGCGGGCCGTCGTTGCGGTTGTTGAATATGCGCAGCCTTGGCCACGAAAGGGGCCATCGTCTGGGAGGGGAAGGTTGGGTGCGTGAGTTGGGCAGTGCGCTCATGCCTGCAGGGATCGGGGGGGTGGGTGTCTGCCTTCGTCGGGATCGGGGCAGGACTCGGACGGCAACGCCGCCTCGTGCAGGGACGCCTCCGCTTCGTCGGACGGCAGCACACCGTCGTCCGTGGCGATGCGGGCAACAAGCTCCCGCAGCGCGTCCAGCCCGGTACCATCGAGAGCGCTCACCCACACGCGAGGCACCCGGACGCCCGGGCTGCGTTCGACCCAGTCGACCATGGTGCGAGGCCGTTGTGAGGACGACACCCGGTCGAGCTTGTTGTAGACCAGCACTTGCGGAATTCCGGCGGCGTGGATTTCGTCCAACACGCGCTCGACCTCATGCCGCTGCTCGTCCAGCACGGGGCTCGACGCGTCGATGACATGCAGCAGCAAGTCGGCCTCGGCCGCCTCCTGCAGCGTGGCCTGAAACGCCTCGACCAGCTTGTGCGGCAAGTCCCGGATGAAGCCAACGGTGTCGGACAGCGACACAGAGCGGCCCGCATGGTCGAGGTACAGCGAGCGCGTGGTGGTGTCGAGTGTCGCGAAGAGCTGGTCTGCCGCATAGGCGCGCGCCTTCACCAGCGCATTGAACAGTGTGGACTTGCCGGCGTTCGTATACCCCACCAACGAGACACGGAAGGTGCCACTGCGCTCGCGCGCCTTGCGCTGCGTGAGGCGCTGCCGCTTCACGCGCTCCAATCGCGCCTTCACGTTCTTGATGCGCTCGCCGATCATTCGACGGTCCAGCTCGATCTGCGCTTCGCCCGGGCCGCCGCGAGTGCCGATGCCGCCGCGCTGGCGCTCGAGATGGCTCCAGCGGCGCACCAGCCGCGTCGCGAGGTATTGAAGGCGCGCCAGTTCGACCTGCAACTTGCCCTCGTGACTCTTGGCCCTGGCCGCGAAGATCTCGAGAATGAGCGCAGTACGGTCGGCAACGGGCACACCCAGATGGCGCTCGAGGTTACGTTGTTGGGCAGGCGATAGGGCCTGGTCGAAAATGACACCCTCGGCATGCGTGCTGTCTACGAGTGCCTTGATTTCATCGGCTTTTCCACTGCCAACGAACAAGGCGGCATCAGGCGATTTGCGCCGGGTCACAAGACGTGCGACCGGCTCGTCGCCGGCGGATTCGGCCAGCAGGGCCAGCTCATCCAGAGTGGGATCAAAAGCGCTGTGGGGCAGATCAACACCCACCAGCACTGCCCGCGCCGGCGCGCCTTCGCGCGCTGCGGCGTCAGTCATGAATTGGGAACTCAAGGTAATGGAGCGACGGCGATACGGCAGCCGACTCGTGGTTCAGGCGCGTCAGGACTGCTCGTGGTTGTCAGATACGTGGAAGTTGACTGCACGTCCCGGGACCACGGTGGAAATGGCGTGTTTATAGACCATCTGCGTGACGGTGTTGCGCAGCAGGACCACATACTGATCGAACGATTCGATATGGCCCTGGAGCTTGATGCCGTTGACGAGGTAGATCGAAACGGGCACGTGTTCTTTGCGCAGCAGGTTCAGGAACGGGTCTTGTAGAAGTTGCCCTTTGTTCGACACGGTATTCTCCGGCTTGAAAGTACTGATGGAAGTGCCACGTTAACACACGGGGCCGGCCGGGAGCGTATCAAAAACGCCCCTCAACCTAGCGTGCCTTGTCGTCGAAGGGGTTGCGCGACGTTTTCATCTCGATACGCAAAGGAGTCCCGACCAACTTGAAGTGCTCGCGAATGCGTCCCTCCAGGTACCGTTTGTAGGCGTCGGTCACATGTTCCAGGGAATTCCCGTGGATCACAACGACCGGCGGATTCATTCCCCCTTGATGTGCATATCGCAACTTCGGGCGAAAGGTTCCGGCCCGTTTCGGCGCCTGATGCTCAACTGCTTCATGGAGCAACCGCGTCAAAACCGGCGTGGGCAGCTTCTTCACGGCCGAGGCGTGGGCCTGCGCGATGGCTTTCCACAGCGGGCCCAAGCCTTGCCGCTTTAGCGCCGAGATATGAAGGATGGGGGCGAACTTGAGGAACGCAAGGCGTGACTCGATTGATCGATCCACCATCTGACGCTGGTAACTATCGATCGCGTCCCACTTGTTGATCGCCACGACCACCGCACGCCCGTTGTCGAGAATGTAGCCAGCGATATGTGCATCCTGATCGGTCACGCCCTGGCTCGCATCGATCAGCAGCACCACCACATGAGCGTCGGCGATGGCCTGCAGCGTCTTGACCACCGAGAACTTCTCGATGGCCTCGAACACGC
>DASTGE010000154.1:0-9381 GCA_035719405.1 Burkholderiaceae bacterium | reverse complement strand
AACGGTCAGACGCTACAGCGAACCGAGCTACCGGCGAATGGACTCGGGAGCTAGATTCGAACCAGCGAGGGGCATTACGCCGACGGACTTGCAAACCGCTGCCTTCGACCGCTTGGCTATCCCGAGATGAATGAATTGGCGGGCACGCACAGAATCGATCCGCGGCCACCGCGTTTAGAGTCCGGTGCTCTGCCGACTGAGCTACATGCGCTTAGATTTGGTGGGTGCGGATGGATTCCAACCACCGTGCGAATAAGGACCTGGTTTACAGCCAGGCGCAATCGACCGCTCTGCCACACACCCGTGACTGCTGCCCCCTGCACGATTCGAACGTGCGGTCTCCGCCTTCGTAGACCCCGACGCCCTTGATTTCCTTGAGCTATGGAGGCATGAAACTGGTGCCGCGGGAAGGATTCGAACCTCCTACGCCCAGCTCTTCAGGCCGGCGCTCTACCTATTGAGCTACCGCGGCTCGCAAACTGGCGCTCCGTGCGGGACTCGAACCCGCGGCTTCCGACGAGACAGGCCGGCACTCTGACCGCTGAGTTAACGGAGCATGGTGGAGGTGACAGGAATCGAACCTGCGACCTGCCGCTTGCAAGGCGGCTGCTCTACCAAAGATTGAGCTACACCCCCAATGTGCGATCCGGTGACGGGTTCCGGTGCCGCCCAATCGTTGCGGCCGATTTCCGCCTTCCGAGCTTTCGCTCGACAAGGCTTCGGTTCTGATCCCATTGCGGTTGTGCTCCGGCGCGAGCGCGGTGCCCCGCTGTGAAGCGCTCTCGCTGCGCGAGCGCAGGCGTCCCTGCCTCGCACATTCCGGCCGTCCCTGCGCTTCGAGGGACGCATGCCCAGCCGTTGTGCCCGAGCACACCCGCAATGAGATGTTTGGAGCGGATACCGGGCATCGAACCCGGGGCCTCGGCCATGGCGTGGCCGTGTTCTGCCTGCTGAGCTATATCCGCTTGGTTTGCGGACGCGCACTGCACCCAGTCGTGCAGGCGTATCCGCCGCAACTTGTTAAAGAACATGCGCTGCGCGTTATTGCGCAGCAGTGCGTCCCGAGGGGACACGATGCGAGCCGGAAGACGTTCCAGCTCGACAAAACAGAAAGGCCCGGATCCTTTCGGAATCCGGGCCTCGACAGGTAATCGAGTGGAGGGTGCGCGCGCTATGCGCCTCCCTTGCCCGGATGCATCCAATCCTCGTAACCAAGCGACCCCATGGCTCGCTGGCTCTTGACCGGATGTCGTTCGTCCATCGTGACGACCGCCTGGGTCTTGCCAAAGGCGGCACGCACGAACGCGCACTGGCCTTTCGGGGACAGCGAGCGAATTGCAATGTGACCTTGGCGTAGCACGATGATCTCTTCGGTGTTGGGTTGCTTTTAATCATTCCTCGCGGCAATCACTGCAGCGAAGAAGCCGCACTGTAAAGAGTCTTCACTTTGGCGTCAAGCGGATGCGACAATCTTTTTTCAAGCTGAGCTTTAACGAGACCCCCTCTTTCGTGCCTGAGAACATCACCGTCATTCGACGACAGAACGTCCAAAGCCTCTTCCAGCAGTTCGCGGAGGAGCAGATGCGTGCCGGCGTTGCGCCCAAGGGCATGGAGCAGGCGTTCGCGCAGAAGCTTCAGGCCAGCCCGAGCATGTGGAGCCAGATCAAGAGCAGCCGTCCGATCGGCGACAAGCTGGCGCGGCAGATCGAATCGGCGTGCGGCCAGCCGGCGGGCTGGCTCGACGAGGAGCATCAGCAGCAGGGGCTGAGCCCGTCCGAGCAGCAGTTTTTGGCGCTCGCGCTGAAGGCATGGAGATCGACCAATGCCGAGGGCCGAAAACGTCTCAAGCAGGCGATGCAGTCGGTTGTGGCTGTAGCTCGATAGTGGCGTTTCAGAAGGCGACTTCCGTATACATCCGGCAGCCCCTTTGGCGAGGTGCGTGCACGCGTTCACGGGGCCGGCTGATTCGTCAAAGGGAAAGGTCGAAGGTTCCGATCATCCTTCGACTCCGGCCCATGCGCCATCGCGAACCGCCTCGACCTTTGCGAGCATGTTCTGGCCTGCTGCCCCTGCCCACGACAGGAATGCCTCGCGCGTTCTCGGTGTGATCTGCTTGTCGCGTCCAGAGAGCGGCGTATGGCGACACGGCTGACTGTCAGGCTGTAGGCACACCAGGTCGAAGTCTCCGCGTTCATTGAGCTCAACGATTTGCGTGTCCTGCAGAGCGATGCCGAAGCCTGAAACCAGGTGGCGGTGAGCCACCACGACCAGCCGGTCGATCGCGTTCGTCACGCTGGCTCCGCCATTGCGGCCCCAGGCACTCATGTCCGCCAACAGCAGGCGCGCCAGACCACAGCCATCGTTGACCGCGGCGACGGCCAGCACGCCATCCCTGCCCCGTTCGGGTTCAGCAGCGGGATCCCTGCAGTAAAGCCGGAGGTATCGAATAATGGTGTCAGGCATTTGAGATCCTTTTGGTTCTTGGAATTCATCTTCACAAATGCCACCCCGAATGCAACCCTTCAACGGAGATCTCGTTGTTGGACCCGAACTCAGTTGAGACCGCGACATCTCACGCACGCCGTTGACGCTTAAGGTGAGCGGGCGGGTGCTGCCTCTCACGGCTGGCACCGTTGGGAGCAAACGGTGTACCGGGCACTACCCGAAGGCCATCCGGTGCAGTTCCCAGTTGCCAGCCGGCAGTTCTTCACTGCCGAATCGCGTGTCAGCCCACGCTGTCCGCTCACCTCAATCGCAAGGATCTGAAGCAATGCGCGTCAGGTCATTGGGCTGGCCTTCCTCACGCGGCCTTGCGGTCACTGCCAGTCGTCCATTGCGTTTGGTCCGTCAGTGAGTCCCGCAGAGGAGCTTCAAAGCCGGCCGCGCAGCGGTGAAGGTACTTGGCGACCAGGGCAGCCCGCTGCGGTTCGCCGGTCTTGACCTCGGCGTGCAGGCGGGCAAGCACGACGCCGACTTCGATGTCGACGGCTTCGGTCACTGCGTCGTCGCGGCCCTCATACACGCCGGCCTCTGATTTGGCCACCATGCTGTGCGCCGCGACATCCAGGAAGAACCTGCGATTCGGGTGCTGGACGTGATACAGCAACTGCGTCGAGACGTAGACGCAGGCGTCCTGCGCCGGACCCACGATGACGGTGGTGTCCTGCTCGATGCGCAACTGCGAGTCGTCATCCTTGTATCCGAGCGCATCGCCGCTCCAGACCTGACCGAACAACACAACGTCGCATTCGTCTTCCCTCGGGCGCCGTCCGACGCCGGGCGGTGCGCCGAGCAGCTCCTCGGCGAGCGGCGAGCGAACCCCGAGGAGGTCGCGCTCCAGCGCGCGCTGAAGTGCCCAGGTCAAGCTGCGGATCGGGTCACAATTGAACATGTGCTGCTCCCTTCATCTTCAGAAGGCCACTGTCTGCCCCGCAACGCGCGAATCAACGGCTCTTCCGATGACGCGCAGCCTCGACCTTTCACCGATTCGTGATCAAGACGGAACGGACGGCCAAAACAGCATCGGTCCTGTCGGCATTGGGTGGTCCCATCCGCACTTACGGAATCAACCCGGTACTGGACGCATTTCCGCCCCGGTTTCGAAGTTGAGTGCAACGGCGACTGTCGTCATGCTTGTCGTCACGCATCACGACCCTTCCGGTCGTCGCCCTCCCCCGTTGGAGGTGTCTCTGCCGCAAGGCAGGACCGAGCTGCCGTAGCCAGCGAGATGAGTCTTGAGTGTCCAGCGAGCCTCGCCGAGCCGAAAGGCGGGCGACGCGTAGCGAGAAGGTAAGGCCGCTGCAATGCGGCTGGAGCGGGCGATGGGTTTAGCAACCCATCGCCCTTTTGCATGGTCGGCCGCATTTGGGCCGATTCCACGTCGTCACCGACTCCAAGAGCCGATGGCCTATTTCGTCAACCCACTGGGGAACAGCAGCTTCCCCATTGGGGTCGCGGCGTTCCCTCGTTCCAAAGGAGAGAGCGCCATGTTGACCTTGAGTACTGCCCGTCCGCCGCAACGCATCTGCACGCTGCTTGGCGGCGATGGACGTCCTGTCGTGCTCGTCGCGGCACCGCGGTTGGCTGCCCTGTTTCAGCCAGCACCTCGTTTCATCCCGGGAGAACATCATGAACCTGTCGATGCTTGATCGTGAGCAGTTGGAGGCCATCGTTCTCGATCCGTCGGCCCTGGACTGCGAGGCGCTCCGATGCCGGGACGCCGCACTGCCTGCCGAGCGCGGGGGGCTTGTACGCGAGCGAAGGCTGCGTCATGTCCTCGCCGCGGCCCACGAACTGCTGGTGCGGATCGCCAACCAGGCGATTGTCGGACGCTGCCTGTTGAACAGCTCGGACCTGTTGAAGGAGTACCTGACGGTGCACTTTGCGGGTGCCGAGCGGGAGTTGTTTGTGGCCGTGTTTCTTGATTCGCGCAAGCGCGTCATCGCGGCGGAAACCTTGTTCGCCGGAACCCTGGAGCAAACGCGGATCTACCCGCGTGAGATCGTGCGGCATGCGCTGCACCACAACGCGTCCGCCGTGGTGTTCGCGCACAACCACCCCAGCGGGGTCGCCGAGCCCAGTGTCGAGGACGCGCGTGCCACTTCGATGCTGCAGGAGGCGCTGGCCTTGATCAGCGTGGAAGTCGTCGACCACATCGTGGTCGCCGGCAACAACACTGTTTCGATGGCCGATCGCGGTCTTCTTTGAAGCCACTGGACCGGACCCCTGCTGCTCAGGCACCGGGGTCTTGTTCCCTACTGAGTGAGGAAAATCATGAGTTTGATTCAGTACCAGCAGGCCACGTATGTGAGCCACCTGCGCGATCAGCTCGAACTGGCGGGCTGCGAGTCGAGAGTTGCCGCCATCGTCTCGCGAGCGATCGGCGATCTCATCGACCACGTCGCAAGTGCACAGTGCGACCTCCAGAGGGAATTAACGACGTTGGATGTCCGGCGGTCGATGCGTGCGCGCGAGGTCAGCGCGGCCAAGCGCGAGAGCCTCGACCGAATCGTCGGCATCATGCTGCTCGTGATGACCGTGGCCATTGTCGGCGGCGTTCTGGTCGCGCTGTTTCGATGAGGGGACGGCGATGGCAGCACCCTCCCAGTTCATCGGCCGTGTCATGACGCCCTTCGGCGAGGCATTGATCTACGTCGGTCGTTATCCGGCCGGCGGCGCAATTGCGGTGCAGCTACGTGCCCGCAATGGCGAGCCGTTGGGGGTGTTCTCGACAAACCTCGTGCCGTACGGCGGGCACGTCGCGGACACGGAGTTCTTTGCGAAGGTATGGTCAGAGAACGAGTCCTTGGCCGCGCCAATGCTCGCCTCGGGCCTCTTCGAGGAGACGGGCAGGACGTTGCCCTCAGGCTACGTCCGTGTGCCGATTTGGCGCATCCGAAATCCGGAGCACGTGCCGCCGGTGAAAAAGCATCGACGGCGTAGCTTGGTGTGATTGGAGCGGCGACGGCGACGGATTGCACCTGCAACCGCCGCCGCTCGCCCGCTCACACGAAGTCCTTCGCCGGTCGCCAGTCGTCCCACGGGCAGCGCTGTGTTGGGGCCTGTTCCTGTTTTGGATTCATCATCGAGTTCAGTTCTCCTGAGATTGGTGATCGACCTCGCCGTGTCGGCAAGGCCCGTACCCGGCTCGCCTTTGCGGATCTCGTTGCGGGAAGCGCGACGCGTCACGCTCCAGCCCCGAAACATGTTCTCCACGATCAGGAATTCGGGCCTACGGTGACTGCCACCTGACTTGACCGATGCACTGCGGGCAACCACCCTCTTCCCGCAAGCAGCGCTTCGGCCCGTGCGACCAACTCGTCCTTTCTCAGCTTTTCGAGCGGTGCCGCAGCCTCTTCAGAATGCGATTCGCGAACCGCCTCCAGAATCAGAGCCTTGGGCACCTGATGCAAATAGCTCTCGGCCGTCGGCTCCCACCATTGGGACATATCCAGCCCGACCGCGGCTGCGAGCGCGTCCGCTGGATGCGGCGCAAGCGACGACTTGACCGCGTTGACGGTCAGTGCGGCACAGAGGGCGAGCAGATCGCACAGCTCGCCGATGGGCAACGCGATGAGCCAGGGCAACAGCTGGGCCGGCTCTCCCGGGATTCGATCGCCCCAGGCCTCACGCATCTGCGTCAGCTCGCGCCACGCCCGGCACTGCTCGATGCCGGGCGGGTCGCAGCGCGACAGCTCATCGCTGCAACCCCGTGCCTGGACACCGAGCGCCGAGACGACGCGGTGCTCGCCCCAAAAGCGCTGCACGAGGTTGTGTGCCAGCGCGGCCAGTGCGACTTCACAGTTGTCGGCCAGCACGCGCTGCAACGCCACTGTCTGCTGCGCCGTGAGCTTGCGGGTCACTGCCTCTGACAAGCCCCGCACCTGCTCAGGCTCAATGCCAACCGCGGACTGCCGGATGGGCTCAGGTTGTTCGACAGCTCGCATGGCGGCCTTCCGGTCCTTCGGCCTTATCAACCCTCGGTGCACCACCAACTCGCCGTTCCGCTCGACGGTGACGATGGCGCCGGCAACCGAGAGGATTTCCGGCGTCCAGGTGGAGCACGTCTGCTGCAAGCGTCTCAGCCGTCCATTCAGCTCGGCGATGCGGCGCTCAATCTGCTCCAGCTTGTCCGCGTCGATGGACTCTTCGGACTCGTACATCTCCTCCCGGCAGCGCTCCAGCCCGTTTACCTCCTGCTGCACCGGATCCCACTCTGCCTGCTCCTGGTCGTTCAACGAGCGTCGCACGTTTGGTGCACGCGTGAATTCGCTCAGCTCGTGGTACGACAGTTCGGTGCGTGTCTCCACCCAGGCCCAGCCCTCGGCCCTGACCTTTGCGGCCCGTTTATCGAGCCGTTCGGCCGCGAGTCGGCGCAACAGCGCCGAATCCATGATCCACCCTTCGTTTCCGTCGTTGAACAGGTCCCTTCGGATCTGGCCGCCGGCCGCCTCGTACGCCTTGACTCCCACGAAGCGCACCAGAGGCGATTCCAATGCAAGCTCGCCGGCCATCATCGCCTGCCGCAGGCGCCCCGGAGTGCGCTCCCAGTCGTTGCCCTCGGTGGTCTGCCACACGCGCCACTGCGCCTGGTGGTCGTCGCTGACGCACAGCGCCATCAGTTGCTCCAGCGACATGCCATCCTGTCGATACAGCTCAAGCAGCCTCGGCTCGGCATTGGCCAGTCGCAGCCGCCGCTTGACTGTCAAAGGGCTGACACCGTACATGGCGGCCACCTCCTCAATGCTGCCGCATTCGTCGACCATCTTCTGAAACGCGAGGAACTGGTCAGCCGGATGCATATCCTCGCGCTCGATGTTTTCGGTCGTGCTGGCTGAGGTCGCCTCATGGATGTCCCGCACAAGAACCGGCACGGGAAAGTCGTCGCTGTACCCCTTGGCGTCCTCAATCCAGCCGTCGCGCAATGCGCACAGGGCGAGGCGACGTGTCTCGCCCGCCACCACTTCCAGCCGTCCCGTCTGTCGCCCGTCATGCACCTCCGGCACAACGACGAGGTTCTGCAAGACACCGCCGTGCATGTGGATCGACAGCGCCATACGGCGGATGCGCTCACGCGTACGTTTCTTCTTCCGCGCATTGCCGTCCCTGGATGTGGTCAGAACGCGCAGCGGCACAGTGGTCAGTTCTCCTACGTGGTAGGTGCTCGCGTGCTCCATGTCGGGCCTCCTTTTGTGTGGAGGTCACTTTGAACCCTTCGGCTTCACATTCAAGATCGCGCAAGCCTCTCTCTGCAATCATGGCAAAAGAAGGCCCGGAGCGGGCAAATAGCCGACCTCGTTTCCTTTCGACTTCCTGGTCAGCCCATCGACGCTTTGCGCGCCACCTCCAGTTCGATCCAGACCGGCGCGTGATCGCTCGGCTTTTCGCGTCCCCGGTGTTCCCTGTCGACCTCGGCACGGACAAGTCGCTGCGCAAGCCCGGGCGTCAGAAGCAGAAAATCCATGCGAAATCCGGCATTGCGATGAAACGCCTCCAAATTGACCCAGAGAGCCGGCCGCGCGAATCTGAACAGGGCCTAAAGTGGAACGGCTGCTCCGATGGGCGAGGATAGAGCCAGGAAAGAAGGAGCAGAGAGCATGAGTAGAATGACCGGTGTACCTCGGGACCTGCCGGACGACGGCGGCCGATGGAAACCTGCGCCTAGCTCATGCTGGAACTGGCCAGCGACAGATTCAGGTCACAGTCGACGGTTGGTGCCGAGCCATCTGTGGACGCGATCAAATCGACCGCCGCAAAGCTGAACTTCGACAGGAGCGTCGTTCACCACCAACCGTATCCGCTCCCCAGCGGCGGAGAGTGGATTTGCAGAGCGGAGAATGGGGCCGACAGGATTCCCCCCTGACTTGGCAAGCAGCCAACTTGGTGGGTCGACCCGCCACTCCTTCACGCGCGGTCACCGAAGACGGATTGACGGATTTTGACACCCCACGTTTCGAATTCTCAATGCCAATTGGCGGCAATGATCGGCAGCAGCACTTGGCTCTCCTGCGACGTGTACTGAGTCTGTCCCGGCGGCGGCGGTGAAAACGCGGCCATCGCGTCGACCAGTTGCTGAACATTGCTCGCCAACAAGACTTGCCCGTCCGTGAGCTTAATGCTATTCACTTCATTGCTTATGCCGTCGTACCACTGCGCAATGTGCATGGTATCCGTGGTCCCAAGAATGGAGATGTCGAGATCGTTCCCATTGCGTTGGAACCACAGCTGATCGGCTGAAACGCCCGGACCGATGGCCAGCTTATCGACGCCGTTGGTCGTCTGCAGAGCGTCACTCCCCGAACCTAGCTTGAACGTGAACGTGTCACCAGCGCCGCCACTGGCTCCGGTGAATCTAGTTCCGTGATAGCCCTGGTTGTCCGTCCAAACAATGGTCGTTGCGCCGTCCGAGTCGTAAGTGATATCCGACGAACTTCCGTCAGACCTGGCCCAGTCGTACTCGGTTGTCCTGCCCGAGCCGTCGGTGACCTGCGTGATCGCCAGGGTGCTGCCGTCGGCGTTGGTGGTCGTGCGAACGAGCACTGTGCTGCCGTCGGACTGCGGCGTCGAGGTCCAGATGTCGCTCGACGAGCCATCGGCCGCCTTGTCCGTACCCGAAGTCACGCCTGTGGCGGTATCCAGGTGCCAAGTGCCTGCACTGCCGTCGGACTTGCTCCAGTCGTACTCGGTCGCCTTTCCGGACGAATCCGTCACCTGCTTCGTCGTCATCGAGCTGCCGTCGGCGTTGGTCGTCGTCCGCACGACCTGCGTGCTGCCGTCGCTTCCCGGCGTCGAGGTCCAGGTGTCGCTCGACGAGCCATCGGCCGCCTTGTCGGTACCCGAAGTCACGCCGGTGGCGCTGTCCAGGTGCCAGGTGGCTGTACC
>DASTGE010000153.1:0-3419 GCA_035719405.1 Burkholderiaceae bacterium | reverse complement strand
CTACGCGCCGACGGCGTTGAACCTTACATTCCCCACTACAACCGTCGGTGCGGCGGCTCAGTTCAACACGGTTTATCGGCCGCCGGCACCGTCGTGCCGTCTTTGACGTTCGGGAGGGGCGACCGATAAACGCTATTCGTTGTCCATCACTCTGTCCGGCAGGCGGTCTCTTGCTGATATAGATTCGATCGTTTCCTTGTTCGACGGGTACCTGCCAGTTCTACGGTCAATCAACCGACCTGGGTGGTGCACGAGCATTTCTCGCCGATCGGTGCCGCTCACGTCGAACGGCAGTCGTCATGGGACAAGCGTTCTACGCCTCCGGCAGGTCCTCGTGAATGCAGAGGTAATTCCCCTCGGTGTCTTTGAACCATGCCGCCTTTTCCGCGCCAAGCACGCACACATGGTTCACCGTCTTCAAGCCAGGGAAATCGTAGTCCTCGAACACCACACCCGCACGCTTCAATTGCTCAATGGTTGCCGCAATGTCGTCAACCCGGAAGCTGATTGCCGTGTGATCGGCTTTCGTGCCCTCTGGCTTCGGGAACAAGGCGAGTGTGCTGCCCCCCACCACGTAGACGAACTTGCCGTCCGGTTTGAATCCACCAGGTTTCAGGCCCAGACAGCCCTCGTAAAACCGTCGTGCACGGTCCATGTCCTTGACTGGCAGCATCGTGGTGACGGCGGCTTCGGTCAACATAGGCAGTCCTTTCGCTCAATACAGCCCGTTGTCTCGAACATGAGGCGCCCGCTCGGGCCGTCCGTGTCCATTCTCAACACGACTCGGCCCCAGCGCCCCAACTCATCACTCCTCTTCCTTCACGTTGTATTGCGCCGTCAACTGCTGTTGGATGGTCGGCGGCACCGTGTCGTAATGCGAGAACTCGATCGTGTACCGTCCCTCACCACTGGTCATCGCATTCAGCCGCGATTGATATCCCGAGATCTCCGATAACGGCGCCTGCCCGCGAACGACCATCTCGCCTCCGGGAGCGTTCTGCGTGCCGTTGATCAATCCGCGCTTGGACGACAGGTCGCCGGTGATGTCGCCCATCGCCGCATCGGGTGCAGTGATCTCGATGTTGACGATCGGCTCGAGCAGAATCGGCCGCGCCTCCTTCACCGCTGAGATAAAGGCTTTGCGCCCCGCGGTGGCAAACGCGATTTCCTTGCTGTCGACGCTGTGGCTCTTGCCGTCGTAGACGATGACCCGGACGTCCACCAGCGGATAGCCTGCAATCACGCCCCCGTCCAGCGCCTCGCGCACGCCCTTCTCGACCGCTGGAATGAACTGCCCGGGAATCGTCCCGCCTTTGACCTCGTCGACGAACTCGAAGCCTGCACCGCGCGGCAACGGCTCGATGCGCAGGAAGACTTCCCCGAACTGCCCGGCACCTCCCGTCTGCTTCTTGTGCCGGTGGTGGCCTTCGGCCTTCGCGGTCACCGTCTCCCGGTACGCAATGCGCGGCGGCCGCGTGTTGACCTCGAACTTGTAGACCTCGCGTAGCCGCTCCAGCAGCACCCGCAGGTGCAGTTCACCGAGGCCATAGACGATCGTCTCGTTCGTGCTCGCTACATGCTCGACCTTCAGGCACGGATCCTCGTCGATCAGCTTCTGCAGGATCTCCCACATGCGCTGTTCGTCGCCGTGTCGCTTGGGCTCGATCGCGAGGCCATGCACGGGAACCGAAAATTCCAGCGGCTTCAGGTGAATGTGATCGTCCTCGGCGGCGTCGTGCAGCACGGCGTCGTAGTGCAGCTCGTCGACCTTGGCCACGGCGGCGATGTCCCCAGGCACGGCCTTGTTCACCTCGACATGATCCTTGCCCTGCAACAGGAACAGGTGCCCGACCTTGAACGGCTTGCGGCCATCGCCAATGTACAGCTGTGAGTCGCGCGTGACAGTGCCCTGATGGACCCGGAAGATGCCCATCTTGCCGACATACGGATCCACCGTGACCTTGAAGACGTGAGCCAGCACGTGCCTGTCAGGGTCAGGCTGCGCGTTGATCGGCTGTGCCTCGGCGCCCTCGCCCTTGTAGAACTGAGGCGGGTTGCCTTCGGTCGGGTTCGGCAACAGCTTGACGATCACGTCCAGAAGCTCCGCGACGCCCGCGCCGTTGCGCGCGGAGACGAAGCACACCGGGATGAGGTGCCCCTCCCGCAGCGCCTGCTCCAGCGGCGCGTGGAGTTCGCTGGCGTCGATGTCACCATCGTTCAGGTAACGGTCGACAAAGTCCGCATCCACCTCGACGACCTGTTCCACCAGTGCCCGATGCGCATCCTCCACAGAAGAGAAGTCTGCAGTGCCTTGACGGTTGTAGAAGCAGTCGACAACGGCTTTGCCGCGGTCGGCCGGCAGGTTGAGCGGCAGGCATTCCTTGCCGAAGGTCTCGCGCAGCTGCGCCAGCAATCCTTCGCAGTCCACGTCCTGCGCGTCGATCTTGTTGACGATGATCATGCGGCACAGGTTGCGCCTGGCCGCGTACTCCATCATGCGCGTGGCCATCATCTCGATGCCGGTCTGCGCGTTGATCACGACCGCAGCGGTCTCGACTGCCTCGAGTGCTGGCAGCGATTGGCCGACGAAGTCCGGTGCGCCGGGGGTGTCGATCAAGTGGATGCGCGCGCCATCGTGCGCCAGATGCATCAACGCCGCATTCAGCGAGTGCTGCATGCGGCGTTCGAGGGGGTCGAAATCGCTGACGGTGGTGCCTCTTTCGAGGCTGCCTGGGGCGCCGATCACGCCCGCTTTCAATAACAGCGCTTCGGCGACAGAGGTTTTTCCGGCGGCGGCGGGGCCCACGAGGGCAAGAGTGTGCAGGACTTGGGTGGCGCCGGTGCCGTCAGAGGTGGCGGCAGCGGCGCCGTTCGGGGATGAGCTTGGCATGCGGTCTCCTTGCGGGACTGCTGGGCAGGGCCGATCCCGCGCCGGTTGAAAGGGTCACTCCAGGGTAATCCTTAGGGGCGTGACGCACAAGCGCGGGGATCCCCGGGCGCTTTGCTCACTGAAACGCTACCTCCGCGAAGCTCCTCAACTTCCGGCTGTGCAGCTGGTCCAGCCGCTGCTGTCGCAACAAGTCCACGGCGCGGATGCCGATGCGCAAGTGCTGGTCGACACGATCGCGGTAGAACTGATTCGCCATGCCTGGCAACTTGATCTCCCCATGCAACGGCTTGTCGCTGACGCACAGCAAGGTGCCGTAAGGCACGCGGAAGCGGAAGCCGTTGGCGGCGATGGTGGCTGATTCCATGTCGAGCGCAATTGCCCGGCTCTGGCTGAAGCGTCTCTCAGGATGGCTCGTGCCCCGCGAGGGCAGCAGCTCCCAGTTGCGGTTGTCGGTGGAGGCCACGGTGCCGGTGCGCATCACGCGCTTCAACTCGTAGCCCTTGAGCTGGGTGATGTCGGCCACGGCTTC
>DASTGE010000152.1:0-3363 GCA_035719405.1 Burkholderiaceae bacterium | reverse complement strand
GGTCGCTCATCGTGGGGCAGACGGGCCCACGATCGCGACGGTGGAGCTGTGAGGATCGCCGGGGATTCAGCGCGGCGAAGCGACGCGCGAAGTCTCGCCGCTGCGGCGCGGCTGGATGGGGGCGGCGCGAACGCAGTTGCGGCCCGCCTCCTTGGCGGCGTACAGCGCCGCGTCGGCGTCACGGATCATGGCGTCGAGCGACACATGGTCGGGCCCGAGGGAAGCCACGCCGATGCTGACGGTCGTGCACACGGTCGCGTTGCCCCACGTCATGCGGCATCGCGCCACACGTTCGCGCACGCGCTCGGCAACATCCAGCGCGCCGAGGGGGTCCGTGTGGGGAAGGAAAACAATCAGCTCCTCGCCACCGAAGCGCGCGAGCAGGTCTGACTCGCGCAGCGATTGCGAAGTCAGGCGGGTGATCTCGCGCAGGATCGCATCGCCGCAGAGATGGCCGTAGGTGTCGTTGACTCGTTTGAAATGATCGGCGTCGATCAGCAGCAGCGCGGCGAAGGTGTCATAGCGCCGGGAGCGTGCCCATTCGCGAGTCGCCAATGACATGAAGTGGCGGCGGTTCGGAACGCCGGTGAGTTCATCCTGCGTGGTTAGCACGCCCAGCCGGTGCCGTGTGCGCTCGAGCTGGAAGATCAGCATCAGGACCAGACCGGCGATCAGCGGCGTCAGGACGAGCGAGCAGACGACCGACGTCAGCACCGGATCGGCGTGGCCCAGCAGCAGGACCATCAGTTCGGCCGTGCCAATCGAAAGCAGGCAGACCAGCAGCGTCAGCGCCAGCGTCGCACGGGTCGGCCCAAGCCGCAACACATGGCGACTGCACCAGGAGAGCCAGCGCGGCACGGGAAGGATATTTTTCATGGCGATCCAGCAGTCGTGATTCGACCACAAAGGCGCTGCGAAAGCACCTTCACGGAACCAAGGGAAGGCCGGTTTGCGTGCATTCGCCTCGCTGCTGCTACGCTCCTCGGCGCCATCCAACCTGGCGAGGCCGCATCGGGTCGGCCGACACCGGGGACTGGAGTACCTTCGAAACCCATGGCGGCCTCCTCCGAACGTGTCGAATCTTCTGTGCGCAGTGCGCGCCCGACCGTGAAACCCTCGCCCCGGGCCCTTGCCGGCCTGCTGCCTTTCCTGCGTCCGTACAGGGGCCGCATCGCGCTCGCCCTGCTGTTTCTGCTGCTGGCCGCGTTGAGCACGCTTGCGCTGCCGATTGCGCTGCGCTCGCTGATCGACCACGGAGTGATGGCCTCCGATCCCGGCGCGCGCGTGCTGGCGCTGCGCGGACACTTCTTCGCGCTGTTCGCCGTCGGAGCCGCGCTCGGCGTGTTTTCGGCCGCCCGCTTCTACAGCGTCAGCTGGCTCGGAGAGCGCATCACTGCCGATCTGCGCAGCGCGGTCTACGCCCGCGTCATCGAACAAAGCCCGGAGTTCTTCGAAACCACCCAGACAGGCGAAGTGCTCTCGAGGCTGACGACCGACACCACACTCGTGCAGACAGTCGTCGGCTCCAGCCTTTCCATGGGTCTGCGCAATTCCGTGATGGGCATCGGCTCGCTCGTCATGCTCGTGGTCACCAACCCCTACGTGATGACGCAGGTGCTCGGCATCCTGGTGCTGATCGTGCTGCCGTCGCTGTACTTCGGACGTCGCGTCCGCGGCCTGAGCAGGGCGAGCCAGGACCGGATCGCCGATTCAAGTGCGATTGCCGCAGAGGTGCTGAACGCCATTCCAGTCGTGCAAAGCTACACGCAGGAGCACCGCGAAGCCGAGCGCTTTGCCCTTGCCACCGAGGTGGCGTTCGAAACGGCGCGGCGCCGAACACGGGTGCGATCGTTCCTGGTCGCGTTCGTCATTACCACCACCTTCGGCGCGTTGCTATGGGGCCTTTACCAAGGCACGCAGGCCGTCATGCACGGTGAGATCAGCGCCGGCCACCTCGGGCAGACCGTGGTGTATGTCGTGCTGCTGGTGAGTTCGGTGGCGGTCCTCTCCGAGATTTATGGCGACGTGCTGCGGGCCGCGGGGGCCACTGAGCGGCTGATGGAACTGCTGGCTGCGCGCTGCGCGGTCGCCTCGCCGCAACGACCTCACCCTCTGCCCCCAGTGCAGCAAGGATCCTCGGCACGGCTGGTCGGCGTCACGTTCCACTACCCGTCCCGGCCGCAGCATGCTGCGCTGCGCGACTTCACACTCGATGTGCAGCTCGGCGAAACCGTCGCCCTTGTCGGCCCCAGCGGCGCCGGCAAGAGCACCGTCTTCCATCTGCTGCTCAGGCTTTACGACGCGCAGTACGGCACGATCGAAATCGACGGCGTACCGGTGCGCGAAGCCGGCCTCGGCGACCTGCGCAACCGTATCGGCATCGTGCCTCAAGACAGCATCGTCTTCTCGGCGAATGCCATGGAGAACATCCGCTACGGCCGTCCCGACGCCGCCGACGACGAGGTCATCTCCGCGGCCCGCGCCGCGTTCGCCCATGACTTCATCGAGCGGCTGCCCGATGGCTACATGACCTTTCTCGGCGAGCGCGGGGTTCGCCTTTCCGGCGGGCAGCGACAGCGAATCAGTATTGCGCGCGCCATTCTGAAGAACCCGCCGCTGCTGCTGCTCGACGAAGCGACCAGCGCGCTGGACGCCGAAAGCGAGCGCATGGTGCAGGCCGCCCTCGAATCTGCGATGCGGCATCGCACTACTCTCGTGATCGCCCACCGGCTCGCCACAGTGCAGCGTGCCGACCGCATCGTGGTAATGGACAACGGCCAGATCGTCGACATCGGCACCCACGCTGAACTGATCGGTCGTGACGGCCTTTATGCCCGGCTCGCCGCGATGCAATTCGGAATGGAGCCTTTGGCCGACACCTGAGGCGACAAGCTCCTGCAAGCTTGTCCGAATTCCGCTTCGGATCGATGGCAACACCTTCGCATAAAGGGCCACCCTTGCCTTGACGTGCCATAAGCTCCGGCGATCGACATTGCCGGACTCCCCGCAGGGCAAACACGAAATGAGAATATTTGGTTGCTTCAAGCCATCGCCCGTCAAAGACGACGACCCCACGCTGCCCGCAGCTTCCCGGCCCGGCAAAAAGCAGTCTGGAAGGCAAGCTGCCGCTGCCGATCAGGAGCTGCAGCCGCGCGGCAAATCAGGGGACTCAGCCGCAGGTGCCGACACTCGGCCCAAGCGTTCGAGCGTGAGCAGGGCAATTGGAACGTTGACCAAGGCAGTGCAACGTCCGTTTGGGAAGCCAAAGAAGACATCTCATCCCGAACCAGAGGCAAGCGCTTCGCAAGAGCCGGCGTCAAAGGCGGAACTCGTCAAGGCTGAACGACGCGATCACCCAGATCG
>DASTGE010000151.1:0-17539 GCA_035719405.1 Burkholderiaceae bacterium | reverse complement strand
CAGCACGATGCTGTCCTCCAGCGCACTGGCCTGCAGCTCGAAGTTGAACTGCCTGCACATGCGCTTGCGAAGCGCCAGGCCCCAGGCGCGATTGACCCGGGCACCGTAGGGCGAATGAATCACGAGATGCATGTCGCCGACCTCGTCGAAGAAGCGCTCGAAGACGATGCGGCGCTGGCTCGGCAATACGCCGAGTGCAGCTTTCGAGACCGCGAGGTAGTGCGAGAGCTGGCGAGCCGCGGGCTCCGGCAAGCGCAGCTCCTCGCGCAGGTGTTGCTCGCATCGATTGGCAGCGTTTTCGATCGCATCGTCGGGCCCACCGAGCCAGCCGGCTGCCGCATCCATCAAACGCGAGACTGCATGGCTGAGTTCGTCGGTGCGTCCGAGCGCATCGCCGAGCCAGAACGGCATCGTGGGCGGCTGGCCTTTCGCGTCCTCGACCAGCACCTTCCCGGTCTCGACCTTGATGATGCGATAGGAGGTATTGCCGAGCTGGAAGACATCGCCTGCGAGGCTCTCGAACGCGAAGTCCTCGTTCAACGTGCCGACCCGATGCTCCTCGGGCAGCAGCACGACGTCATAGTCGAACTGGTCCGGGATGACGCCCGCGTTGGTGACGGCGGTGAGCTTGGCGCCCCGGCGCGAGCGCAGCATGCCGTTGACCGCATCGAGGTGCAGGTAGGCGCCGCTGCGTCCGCGACGCGTGACATAGCCTTCCGCGAGCATTCGCACGACCGAATCGAATGTCGCGCGTTCGAGCGAACGGTACGGCCAGGCACGCGCGAAGGTCTCGTATAGCGACTCAAGGCTCCAGTCGCGGCATGCCACTTCCGCGACGATCTGCTGCGCGAGCGCGTCCAGCGGCTCGTGCGGCACGTGGATGCGGTCGAGCTCGCCGCGCTCGACCGCATCGAGCAGCGCCGTGCATTCGAGCAGATCGTCCAGCGACAGCGCAAAGAGCCGGCCTTTTGGAATGGCGCGCACGGCGTGGCCCGCACGGCCGACCCGTTGCAGGAAGGCGTTGATCGAGCGCGGCGAGCCGAGCTGGCACACCAGGTCGACGTCGCCGATGTCGATGCCCAGCTCCAGCGAACTCGTTGCCACCAGCGCGCGCAGCGCGCCGGACTTCAGCCGTTGTTCGGCCTGCAGCCGGTGCTCGCGTGCGAGGCTGCCGTGATGCGCGGTGACGTGCTCTTCACCGAGGCGCTCGGCGAGGTGCCGGGCCGCGCGCTCTGCGAGTCGACGCTGGTTGACGAAGATCAGCGTCGTTCGGTGTTGTGCGATCAGCTCGGCGAGTCGATCGTAGACCTCCTCCCACACCTCGTTGGCCATCACGGCAGCGAGCGGTGCGCGCGGCAACTCCAGCGCGAGGTCACGCTTGCGGACGTGGCCGGTGTCGACGACTTCCACCGCGGGGTTGCTTTGAATCGAACGGGCGCCGATCAAAAAGCGCGCCATTTCGTCCAGCGGCTTGACGGTCGCCGACAGGCCGATGCGCACGGGTGGCTTTGCGGTCAGGGCCTCCAGGCGCTCCAGGCTCAACATCAGGTGCGCTCCGCGCTTGCTCCCCGCCACCGCATGAAGCTCGTCGACGATCACGCTCCTGACCGACGACAGCATCGAGCGGCCGGCATTCGATGTCAGCAGGATGTAGAGCGATTCGGGCGTCGTGACCAGGATGTGCGGAGGCTGCCGTCGCATGCGCTCGCGCTCGGCGGCGGGGGTGTCTCCGGTGCGGACGGCATCGCGAATCTGGACGTCAGGCAGGCCCAGTGCGCGCAAGGCATCGCGGATGCCGGCCAGCGGCTCCTGCAGGTTCTTGCGGATGTCATTGGACAAAGCCTTCAGCGGCGAGACGTACAGCACCGACACTTCGTCGGCCAGGCCCTCCGAAAGGCCTTGCACGACCAGGTCGTTGATGGCGGAGAGAAACGCGGCGAGGGTCTTGCCCGAACCCGTGGGGGCGGCGATCAGTGCGTGGCGGTGGCGGGAGGTGACGCGCCAGGCACGCGCCTGCACGTCGGTCGGCTCGCCAAAGCGCTGCTGAAGCCAGGTCGCGACGGCGGGGTGGAATTGGCTTCCGGGCATGCGTGCATTGTCGCCCGCGCAGCGGGAGAGGGGGTAATGCGGCGCGGGGATCAGGGGGGCGAGATCAGCGCAAGGCAGACCGCGACCAACGCCGGCTTTTCCTCGCCTTCGATCTCCATCGTGTTTTCAGTGCGCAACAGCCATGTGCGGCCATCGCGGGGCTCGGCCGACAGCAGCTTGATGTGGTTCCGTACCCGCGCGCCCGCGCGAACCGGAGCGACGAAGCGCAGCCTGTCGATGCCGTAGTTGACCCATCGCGCAGCGTTCAGGCTCGCCAGCAGGGGGTAGGTCATCGCGGGCAGCAGCGACAGCGTCAGGAAACCGTGCGCGATCGTCGTGCCGAAGGGGCTCTCGCGCTGTGCGCGCGCGACGTCAAGGTGGATCCACTGGCGGTCCTCAGTGCTTTGCGCAAAGGCATCAATACGCGACTGCGGCATATCGACCCAGTCCGAGATCCCGATCTCTTTGCCGACGAAGTCTTGCAAGGTGTCGAAGCTGAGTGATTTCATGGCAGATCTCCGATATGGAGCATTGTCGATCAGCCTGTGGCTTCGTTTCGTTTCCACGGCACGAGCTTCGGGTGGCATGGCCGTTGGATCGCCTCCAGGGCTATGCTCGCGGACCAAATTACATTGCCGAACTCTTTCGAGTCTCATTCCATGCTCCCACTATTCAACGACGTCTCCAGACACTGCCTGAGCGAGCGGTGCCGCCAGGAGGTGAGAAGCTGATGCAGCGCTTGTCTGAAGTTTCGCGTGGCGCGGCGCAATGCGAGCCCGCGACGCCCGGTCCATCCGACGCCCCGAGGCAGCGGCAGTCGCAGCGCCTTTCCCCAGGTTCCACCCTTGCCAGCCTCGGCGGTCGTCCGCAATCTTCGCGCGATCCGAGCGACCGCAGGCGCATTCCCTTGGAGCGTCTCGATGCGCGCCGGCAAGGCGACCGCCGCACGGAACAGGGCCGGTCCGCGGTCCCCGATCCGGCGACTTCGCTGCCGCTGGCGGCCTACTTGCTCGCGCGACGTCTCGTCGGTCGCGTCGTGGAGCCCGAGCAGATGGACAGGCTGGTGGCGGCGGACGCTGCCGTGTCCCATACACGGCAGGCACTGTCCTTCGGAAGGGGCAATGTCACTGTCGACATTGCGCGGACTGGTGGGAAAAGCCATGTGAGGGTGTTGGCCGCGCAAATGATGAATGTGGTGTGGTTGAACCAGCCTGACGTCCCTGACTACGTGCAACAGCTGGGTCTCGCCGAATATCGGCGCAATTTCGATGTGGTCGCCGCGTCAACCGCCCAGCTCTACAGTGCGGGCAACTGTGACGAATATGCGGCAGTCACCGCCTTTGCATACGGCAAACTCCGCAGCGAACAGCCGGGGTCTCGGCCGGGCGAGGAGGTCGGCGTGATGACGAACGAGCGACGCAGGCACTCCTGGGCCGAAGCGCAGGCGCATGCATCGTGCGAGGGCGATTCGCGCATCGTGATGGATGCATGGGCTGAGGGTCCCGCGGTGTTTGCCGCAGACAGCCGCTTTGCGAGCGACCGGGAGGCTGTCCACACTGCATCCACGTTCAACCTGCCGAGGGCGGCCTGGTCTGGAAGGGCCGCCCACCGCCTCGCCAAGGCGGAGATCGAGCATGACCGCGAAGGTGTGATGGCGCGACTCATGGACGCGCGGGCCATCGTGGCGGGAGAGCACTATCACGAACAGTGGTTGCCGCAGAGTTCGATTTGGCAGCCACAGCCCGTCATCAGCGCACCGTTCGCGAATCATGCCGCCGAGAAGCTGCAGGACGCCCGGCACGAGAAAGCGTTGCAGGTCGAGCTGGAGGCAGTCGGCGTGGCGATGTCGCTCGGCACCACGGGCGTATCGAAGCTTGCGCGGGAAGCATCGCGAATCGTCGCAGCTTCGAAGACGCTTGTAGAGCGAGGACAAATGCCCGATGAGCAGCATTCGGCCCATACGGAGCCGGCGGCGGAAACGCCTGATGGGGCCGGCGAATAGCCAGCCACAGGCGGTTTGGGTCCGTGTCCTGTAGGGAGCCGGGCCGAAGCGAGGGGGCAACGCGAGGCGCGCGAGGTGCTGTCGGGCGCACAATTGCACGAGCGTTGGTCCTCACCCCAGCTGGTTTCCGGCGGCATCGCCATTCGATGTGCGAAAGACTTGTTGAGCCTTGACCTGGTCTTCTACGACTTGCTTCGCGTGTTGAACTCGGGCTTCGTCGTGAATGGCCAGTCGGCCGCCGGGGTGGATATCCTGGGAAAATGAACCCGATCAACCCTGTCTCCATACACCAGTGTTCCTCGACTCCGCCGCGGTCTGATATGCCTGCACAAGGCGACGGCGAGCGTTCGCGGCGAACGATCCCGCACCCCGCCCCGGGCTCACCCCTTCCGGCCCGCGTCGGCCGCGCGCAGTCCTTCGCGGCCGCGAGCGACCGGAGACGCATTGGAGCGGAGCGCGTAGGCACCGCCATGCAATTCGAACGCCGGTCGGAACTGTTTCCGTCGGAAGGTGTTGCTGTGCCCGAACCCGTGGCGTCGCTGCCGCTTGCCGGCTACCTCCTCGGGCGACGTCTCCTCCATCGCCCGACGGAGCCGCAGCAGTTGGAGCCGCTCCTGGCCGCCGACGCTGCGGTTTCTCATGCGCGACACGTGATGCCGTTTGGACGGGGCAATGTCAGTACCGACATTGAACGGACGGGTGGGGAGAACATTGTGCGAGCACGCGCCGGATATGTCTTGCCATTTGCATGGCAGGGCGAACAGTCGTCCCCTGACTATCTGTGCAGCCTGGGCTTGGCGGGTTCCCGGTGCGACCTTCAGCTGGCCCTGGCAACAACGTCGCTGATCTTTGGTTCCGGAAATTGCAGCCAACGCGCTGCAATCACCGCCTTTGCATACGGCGACATCCGGAGCCGACAGCCGGGGATGGCGCCGAACGAGAAGGTCTTGTTGACGGCCAATTCGCGAGGCAATCACGCTTGGGCGGAAGCGCAGGTGCAAGCCTGCGGTGAGGGTAGTGCTCATATCGTGATGGACGCATGGGCCGAGGGTCCCGCAGTGTTTGCCGAAGACAGCCGCTTTGCCTGTTACCGCCCGGCAATGGTCCACTTTGGCGTGTTCAATCTACATGTGGCGGCGTGGAACGGGGTTGTGGCGCGCCGGCTTGCCAGGGCGCAGACCCAACATGATCGCGCGGGTCTGGAGGCGCAACTCTCGCAGGCGCACGCGTGGGTCGGATCCGAAGAGTATTGGCTCTGGGTGATGGGAAATAGCATTTGGCAGCCGCAACGTGTCATCAACGATGCATTCGCTAATCAGGCCGCGGCGAAGTTGCGGGAGGCGAGAGCTGCTGAGAAGGCGGTGCAGGTCGAACTGGAGGCCGTCGGTGTGGCGATGTCTCTTGGGGTCAAGGGCGTTGCGAAGCTCGTGCAGGAAGTGCCTCGCCTCGTCGCTTCTGCGAAGGCGCTCGTGGAGCAAGGAATGCCGGATCAGCCGCTTGCCCGCTGACGGTCCGACCAGCTCGCTCATCCGCGGTTGTATCCGGCCCGCAGCGGCGGTTTTTGCACAGCGCGGGCAGGAGCAGGACGATCAATGACGCGCGAGGCTGAACACAAGGACTTCGCCACCGCGGCCCTTGCTCAATCGAAGCTGATCCTCGCCGTCGAGCAGCGCGGCGTCTCCGGCCTCCAGATGCGTGCCGTTGACATCGATTTCACCTCGCGCGACGTGAACATACGTCAGCCGTCCCTTGTCGAGCGGCTTGTCGGCGGACTCCTCGCCGTCGAACAGGCCGGCCTCGATGCACGCATCGGCGTTGATCGACAACGAGCCGTTCGTGCCGTCAGGCGACACGATTGTGAGCAGACGGCCGCGCCGCAGGGCGGGATCGAAGTGCTTTTGCTCGTAGCCGGGCTTCATGCCGCTGAACTTCGGCAGGATCCAGATCTGAAGAAAGTGCGTCTTGCGGACGGTGGAGTGGTTGTACTCGCTGTGAAGCACGCCGGTTCCCGCGCTCATGCGCTGGACGTCGCCGGGGCGAATGACGCCGCTGTTGCCGCCGTCCGCACTCCCATTGCCCATGCTGTCCTTGTGCGCCAGTTCGCCATCGAGCACGTAGCTGACGATCTCCATGTCACGATGGCCGTGCGTGCCGAAGCCGCTGCCCGGCTCGATGCGGTCCTCATTGATGACGCGAAGATTGCCCACGCCCATGTGCTGCGGGTCGTAGTAGTCGGCGAACGAGAACGTGTGGCGGCTGTCCAGCCACCCGTGTTGCGCGTGGCCGCGATCGGACGACTTGCGAATCGTGATCATCGTGATCCTTTCGTGGATGCATTCGAAGACAACGTACTCCCTGGGCGCATGCGGAGCTTTCAGGGAGAACCTCGTACACGACGGCTATTGTCTTGACGGTGCCCGGTCGCACCGAGCAGATTTTTTCACCGTCATCATCGAAGGCGTCGAAAGTGATCGCAAGGTCGATCGGGTGGGAGCGCATCGCCAGGCGCCGTCGGACGACAAAGACACCTTCGTTGGTAACGACATCACCGCTGTGCTCGGGGCTTTCGATGCCGCACGCGATCTGCCTGAGGCCAAGCCTCGGGTGATCCTCTTCGACACCCTCATGGGCAAGGGCGTGCCTTTCCTGGAGAGGCGCGAGAAGAACCATTTCATTCGCGTCGACCCTCCCGAATGGCAGCAGGCCATCCAGATCCTCGATCAGTCGCAAGTCCAAGGAGTATTCGCATGAACACCGCGGTCGCTCAGAAAAAGCCCAGCCTGACCACGTCGGCGATGATCGCCTCCATCGCACCGACTACAAGCACCGGCTCGTCGTCGTGGCGGAGAACCATTCGGTAGTTGGCGGGCTCGGTGAGGCGGTTGCGAGCACGTTGTTGAGGCACCGTGTGCAGCCCGCACACTTCCAGTTCGCCGGCCTGCCCGACGCCTTCCTCGATGCGGGCGCCTTGCCGACGCTGCACGACCGCTATGGCATCAGCCGTGAGGCACTCTCCGGCCGTATCAAGGGTTGGTTGGGATGAAGCAGCAATCGGCAGCCAACTCCGGTGGGCTGCCGATCGCGGTATGTCCGCTTGTGCTCGACCACGACTCGCCACTCACGTCGTTCCCGTCGCCGGCAACGTCAATGGCACGTTCTCCAGCAGTTCCCATAACAGCTCCAGGTCCTGCCCCTTGTTGAGTACGGCCCGTGCGCTGCGTTTCAGTCGCGCATGCTCGTGCTCCGACAGGGCCATGCCCGTCCACACGAACACCGGCAACGCGCGCCAGCGCGCAAGGCCGCGAAGGCGTTGCAATACGGTGAATCCGTCCATCTCCGGCATCATCAGGTCCAGGACCATGGCGTCCGGCTCGAAGCCTTCGAGGGCGTCCAATGCGTCAAACCCGCTTTCGACGCAGAGAACTTCGGCCCCCATGCTCTGCAGCATCTCGCGTGCACATCGCAGGGCGGCAGTATCGTCGTCGACAACAAGCACGCGCGGCCCACGCCGCTCCTTCGGCTTGACCCGCGTCACAAGTGCCTGCAATGCCGAGGGCGCCGCCGGTTTGGTGAGCACGTCGGCCACCACAAATCCGCCCATCTTGCCGTTTGGGGCGGCTACGGTGAGCGCGACGACGGACGCCTCGCGGTTGAGGGGAGAGTGGCGCAATCGGGCGAGCAGATCCAGCACGGCTTCGTCGCCGGGCGTGAGGTCGAGGCACACGGCCTGATAGCTCTGCAACAGCAGCTGTTCCTGGGCCTGCTCGTAACGGTTGAACACGTCGACCTCCAGCCCCGCCTGGGTCAGGAGCCGGCGCACCCGTTCCTCCCCTGAGCCAGTGGTGACGACCGCCAGGGCACGTCCAGGCACGCGGGCCGGCAACGATGCCTTTACCGCCTTGCGAGGCAGCACAGTGCTGAATGCCGACCCCTTGCCAGGTTCGCTGCACATGCGCACATCGCAGCCTTGCTTTTGCATGAGGCGCGGCAGATCCAATGGTTCCGGCACGAATTCGCGGCGACCGAACTCCGCTTTGGACAGGTCGAGGATGCCGTTGATGAGTTGGAGCAAATGGCATGCACTGCTCCGGATATAGCCGAGGAATTCCTGTTGCCTTTCGCGGTCGCCGCTCACGACGCCTGCGTGCAGCAGGTCGGCAAAGCCGATGATGGCGTTAAGGGGCGTGCGCAGCTCGTGCGACATGCTGGCCAGGCACGCATTCTTCATTCGGGCCGCCTCGATCATCTGCCGGTTGTCCGCGGCCAGCCGCTCTGCGGCATCCCGCGCCTTGGCTTCATTCTTGCGATCGGAGATGTTGCGGACAATCATCGATGCCGCCACGACAGTGCCGGTGGCATCTGCAATCGGAGCCATGACGATTTCCTCATCGAGATGATGGCCACTCTTGTGGACTCCGACCGTCTCGAAAGCCGGCACCGTCTTGCCCGCAGCGACTCGATCGAGTCGTTCGCGTTGCTCCGTGATGAGCGACAACTCGTTGGGCAGGACCATGCTCATGTCCTGCCCGATGGCCTCGTCAGCCGTGTGGCCGAAAAGCGTCTGTGCGGCGGGATTCCAATCCTGGATGGTGCCATTGACTGACAGGCCGATGATCGCCTCGTCCGCCCATTGCGCAATGGCGGCCAATCGGTTCGAGTCCTCGACCGCCTTGTCCATCGGCGTCAGGTCGCGGAACACCAGCGTCATGCCGCGCATCTGTCCCTTTCGGTCCCGCGTCAGTGAGGCGCTCAGTTCCACGGCTCTTCTTTCGCCGGTGCGCGCTATCGCCGTCACTCGCCATGCCGTATCGGCGCACGGGCCGGGTTCGGTCATCACCTCCAGGGGGTGGCGTGCCAGCTCGTCAACGTTCAGGCCTTCCTGCTTCCAGACCTGCCACAGCGCTTGCCCATGGGCCTGATCGCGGGTCCATCCGGTGATTATTTCGGCCAATTGATTCATGTGCACGACCCGTCCATCGCGGTCGACGGAGATCAACGCCGCACCCAATGCACTCAATGTTGCCGACAAATTGCTTTGCGCGTCCAGCAGGCTTGCTTCGATGCGCAAGCGCTCGGCAATCTCCTCCTCGCGATTGAAAGTGATGAGTGCGAGTCGACCGATCGTGGGCAGGCGGACGAAGCGCGGAATCCACTTCCAGAGCACGAACGCCAATCCCGCCCAGACGACGGCAGTGACCAGTTTCGCGAAGGCGGAAATCCAGTAAGCTGGCCACCACACGGTCACGATGTCCATGACGTGAGTGATGCCGCCCGCGAAGATGAATAACGAGAACAGTGCGAGCACCACTCGATCGGTGCGCAGCGCGGGCCCCTTGCGAAAAAGGTAGGCCGTGAGGGCCAGGGGTATCGAAAGATACGAGAGTGCGATGACGGCGTCGCCCGTGACCGTGAGCCACAGCAGAGCCGGGTTCCAGGTGAAACAGTCACCTTGCGGCAACAGCCCTTCCGGAGCCGGCCAATACTCCAACGCGTTCATGTAAGAACCTCCCTTGGTTCACCATGCGTCGCCCCGATGACAGCCAGCTGTTTTTCAGCGTTTCGCCTTGTCATGTCCAGCTGCGCTGGTTTGCGTGCAAGCAATCCTTATACTTGAAGTTCTGATTTCTTGCGCTGCTTTTCGCAGCCCGGCTCGCCGGCTTGGTTGCGCAGCAGGCCCGCAGGAATTCTCGAGCGCGGGTGAATCTCCGCCTCTGTAGGCAGAGGCGGTCAGCAGGATACCGGCATTCGGCCTGCGGGGCGGAATCGGCCGATGAGAGGTTGGCCCTCTGAGTCCGCCCGCACCAAATCGGAATTCCCGAACGACGACGGCCCTTGGAGAAGCTGGCCAGACTGGTGCGATCCTTGAGATCGTCGCAATAGCGTGCAGGTGATTGCGGTCAGCGTGAATCGCCGGGCCGCCACAGAAGGTCGCACCGTTGGAGCAGTTGCGGGCGAATCCTGATTGCAGAAGATGATGAAGTGCTGGCGCATGGGCTGGTGATGGCCCTGCGTCGGGCGGGGTACACGGTAAACCAGGTGGCCACCGGCAGCGAAGCCGACGCGGCGCTATCCGCACAGTCGTTCGATCTCCTGATCCTCGCCCTCGGGCTGCGCATGCATGGGCTCGACGTGCTGGGGCGCATGCGCGCGAGGGGCGCCATGTTCCCGGTGCTCATCCTGACTGCTTCCGACAGTGTCGAGGAACGTGTGAAAGGGCTGGACATGGGAGCCGGCGACTACATGGCCAAGCCCTTCGCCCTGGACAAGCTCGAAGCGCGCGTGCGGGCATTGAACCGACGCGCGTTCTACGGCGCGCGACCTACACGCCGATTCACAGCCATAGCCCAAGCTATGGCGCGCATTTGCGACGCCGCAGACCCCCCAAAGCGAGGATGCGCGACCCGCGCTAAAATTGTTCAGCGACCTTCCAAGTGGTCGTGCGCCCACGCGAGATCAGTCAATCCCTTGGCGGCGGCGGATCAGCGCCTCGCAGGTGGTTGATCCGACTTGCCCTCTTCAATTCTGAGTTGCTTCGCCTCAACATCAACGTGCTGCAACAACGAAGTCGTTGGGTAGTGAATGAAACGATGCCGCGAGCGCTTCGTCCGCGCTCTTTGATCTCGGGCCTCCAGTTCCCTCCTTGCAAACTCCGTCAGCCGAAGTTCTCCGGTTTCCCCATTTCCAACGACAGAAACGTAGGGACGCACCCGCTCGACGTCGACGCTGCTATCAATGTAAAGAGCAGCATCGCTCACGCTTCTGAGATGTTCTCCATCCGTTTGCAGTCCATCCTCCAGAATGCCTAATTCTCTATCGGTAAGCAGGCCGGGTGCCGCTGATGCACTTTGCTGTGTTGCGGTTACATTCGTGGCTCCGGTCGAGGGAAAAGTATTGGCCGGATCAGGCTGTCGGGACTGCTGGACGCTGGAGGGGCTGTGTCTCGGCACCCCATGTGTCGAGAGGCCCGCTGCACTGGGGTGGGGAGAAGTTTCGGGCGTGCCGCCGGCATCCCAAGTGCGAGGCAGTGAGTCGAAAAAGCTGGGCGATGGTCCATATGTTTGCGCTCCTCCGGGTCGCTGGCCCGACGGGGTCGAAGACCACCTGGCTTCAGATGCAGTGTCCCCACCGTAGACGTCGTTGAAACTGACGCCGGGCGTGTCGATGACATGCGGTTCACCGCGGGTGGAGCCCTGCTCTGGCGGTTCCCCCTGTTGGTCTGGTAATGATCCGCTTCGGCTCGCCCCCGCCCTGAAAAGCAGGTAGCCCCGCCGGTTGGGAGTTGATTCAGTGAGAAATTGTTGCAGCATGTTCCTTCCGCCTTCGCTCATGTGCCTCAGCAGAGGGTGAGTTGGGTCGAAAGTGCCATCGGAAGTCGAAATGCTTGAGCAATTATTAAGGTAACTTTGACTAAGGCCGGCTGCGCGAGTCACAGCGGCCAAGCTCCTTTTTTCCAAGCCCATCTGCCAAGCCAACTCGTTCTCGAATCTTTTTGCCCGTTGCGGCCAATCCAAATTGTCCCTTGTGTCGAGCAATGTTTCCAGATTTAACCTTCCGGATTCGCTCATATTGGATAGCAAGGGGTGGTTTGGGTCAACGTTGGTGGGTCTTTTTGAAATTCCCACATTGTGACTTAGATAATCCGAGGGCATGTCGATTGCGCGAGCCAGGTCAGAAATATTGGTTTTTCCGGAGTCCGTCTGCTTTTCCAGCTCCGCTGCCAATTCTTTTGCCTTCCCCTTCCATTCCGTGTCGCCACTTGTTGCTCCGCCTTGGCCCGGCTCGACCCGCGCCGGTCTCGACCCAACGCCGTACCGGTTTCGCCATGTCTCCGCTTGCGGCAGGGGTGTGTCGGGATTCGCGCCTACCAATTCTCGCAATTTGGACCGTCCGCTTTCGCTCATGTGCGTGATCAAAGGGTGGGTTGGGTCGAATGTGCCGGTGGTTGTTGAAATACCCACCATCCTGCCCAGATACTGTCGATCCATGCCGATTGAGCGAGATAGATCTGGAACACTTATATTGCCGGAGATCAACTGCCGATCCACCTCTTCTTCGAGCTTTCTTGCAAGAGCCGGATAATTTGGGCGGCGGCTACCTCTTGCTCTGCCTCCACTTGCGTCGGAGTTGGAAGAGCCTTCACCCTGTTGGGCTGGCGCAGACGCGGCTGAACTCGCATGCGCCCCGTAAAGCATGAGGGCTCGTTGGGCTGCGGACAATGCCTCGTCCTCGGTCGTTTTGTACGTTGCCGCGCCCCGCCTCGGCGCCCTTGGTGGTCGCTGTGCAGACGTGGTATGCGTTGCCTGGTCTTGAGATTGCGAGACAGTACTCGTGCCGCCGAGCGTGGATGGCGGAGCTGAAGCGCTGCCGTGCTGGGACTGGCCTGATGTGCTGCCGCCCGCCGGACTGGACGACGCTTGAGGGACGGCCTGGGAATCGGCTCTGGCCGGGTTCGGGGTGCGTTCGCCGGGATTCGAAGATCCTCCAACCTGTGGGTCTCGCGCTGACGCGCTTGGATCCGTATACGCCCCGTAAATCATGCTCGCTCGTCGAGCTGCGGACGATGCCTGCTCGGCAGTCCGTTGCCTTCCTGTCCGCTGTACAGACGCGGCAGGTGTTGCCTGGCCGCGAGATTGCGAGGCAGTATCGGTGCCCCCGGGCATGGATGACGGAGCTGAGGCGCTGCCGTACTGGGACTGGCCTGATATGCTGCCGCCCGCCGGGCTGCCACCGAAGCTCGATAGTGTAGGAGCGGATGCCCGCACGCCGCTGGCGGCTGGGGTGACGCCGGCACTGATCTGCGACAAGGAATGCGACGACCCGCCGAAGCTGCCATGCGGGTACGGATATGGCGCGCCTTCGCTGGACAGGTTGCCTGTCAATGCCGGTGGTGCAGGCGCCCACCTGCTGGGATCATTGATGGATGGGGGAACTGAGTCGGCTTGCAAGGAGGCGTGCGACGAACCAGCGTAGGCGCTTTGCGAGTATGTATTTCCGCCATCTCCGGGCTGGCTGCCTGCCAATGTCGGCGGCGCTGGCGCCCACCGGGATGGGTCGCGAGATTGCGAGCCCGTGCTGATCGGATATGCCGTCCCTGCGCCAGATCCGCCTGGACTGTATGGAGAAGCCTCGCTGGAAGGATTCGAAAACCCTGTCACCGTCGGAACGGGGCTCCCGGTACTTCCCGTGACGGTCGATGGCATGGGAATCGTGGACGTGGGCCGGGAGGACTGGCGCGAGGACAACCCACCCGTCGCTGAGAACTGTGCGGTACCGGATGTCGCTGCACTGCTCGTGTTCGTTCGTCCGGATTGGCTCGCGCCGCCTGCTGCGCTGGAGGATGCTCGCGATCCACTGCCACCAATCCCCGAATTTCTACTGCTACCTGACAAGGCGTTCTCCTCAATGCAAGTTGCTCAACGACGCGTATTGAATGGGATATTCTTGACCTGGTGCCCGGCAACGCGAAGTCGTTATCGCTCGCGCGAAGCGCGACAATTGATAATTGGTTGTGCCCCTTCCGGGCCGCCAGAGCAGAGCGAAAAGTCACTCCGATTGAAGCTTGTGGAGGTCGGCGCTCCGAATTGAACGAAGCGGTATGAGGCGCCCCTTTGATGTATGCGATCAGCCGACGACTTCTTGCCTACCCTGTTGAGGCTGTGTAGAGGTCGGAGCGCAGCGGGTTGTCGGCGAGTGTGCCTTCCATAGCCGGGGCGTGAGTTCGGCCCCGCGCATGTTCTCCACTCGCTCCGGGATTCGTGCGTCAAGGAGTAAGATCGCCGCCGCCGGCCCTCAAGGGATGAGTGCCGCCATTCAACCGCCACGAGGTGATCATGAGCGCTGACAGAGACCGAAACATTCGCAGACAGAAACAGAAGAGAGCGAAGGATAGAAAGAAGAAGGCGCGGCGGCTGGCAACTGGTGCGCAGCCCAGTTCAACGGAAAGCTCCGCGGAACAAAGAACTGAGTAACGGCATTGCCGTCACCAACGCCAACGCCAACGCCAACGCCCCCGTCACCTAGGAGCACTGCATGTCTCTCACAAGGAAGACCCTCGCCAAGTACGGCGCCAAGATTCCTCCGGCGCCGAGCGCTCGTGCGAAGCAGGCACAGCCGAGCAAACCAGACGCGCTGGTAGAGACCTTGGCAAAAGAGAGCACGAGCGGTAAAAAAGGCGGCGACAAGAAGCGTTAAATCCGAAGTCGGGTTTAACCTATGGGCGACCCGAAGCCCGATAGCGTTGTTCTACGGGCTATTGCGGGCTATTGCGGGCTATTGCCCCACCCGTGGGACGAACCACCCGCGCTTGGGGGTCTGGCCCGCTCTCGACAGATTCATCTTCCGCCACGGAAGGCGGCCATGCCGCTTTGCGCCATCTCGGACATGAAGCGGGTGTAGTTTGCTGTGATCTCCTGGCTTAGTTCGGCGAACGCAGTCGGGGACTGGGCAAGCCGATCCGAGATACCTTGCGGGCCTTGCGTCATGGCCTCCTGGAACTGCGCGATCGCACGGCTCATCGCTTCCGGCGACATGGCGTACTTCGACAAGGCCATCAGGTTGGCCTGCGTGAGGTTGAAGAAGGGTTGCAAGGGGTTGGTCGCGTCTGTCATAAGGGCTCCTGAAAAAAGGGGCGTCGGCATCCATCACTGGCCAGCAAGCCGCGTGCCCAGTGCCAGAGCAGAGAGAAAAGTCACTCTCTCTGCGGCCGGATCACCGGCCCTCAGTGGTTGATCCGACTTGCCCTCTTCAATTCTGAGTTGCTTCGACTCAACATCAACGTGCTGCAACAACGAAGTCGTTGGGTGGTGAACGAAATGATGGCGTGAGCGTTTTACCCTTTTTCTTTGATCTGGGGCCTCCAGTTCCCTCCTTGCAAACTCCGTCAGACGAAGTTCTCCGGTGTCTCCATTTCCAACGAAAAACATAGGGACGCCCTCGCTCAACGTCGATGCTGCTGTCGATGAAAAGAGCGGCATCGCTCACGCTTCTGAGATGCTCTCCATCCGTTTGCAGTCACAGTCCCGCCTCCAGAATGCCTAATTCTCTGTCTGTAAGTCGGCTCGGTGCCAAAGCGAGGATGCGCGACCCCGCGAGGGAATTGGTTAGCACCTCCAAAGCGGCAAATCGGCACCATTGCGGCTGTTCGCAATGGCGCCGATTTACGATGCTGCAGGTGTCTTAACTTAATTGACGTTGGCAACGTCTCACTTGACCGGATCGACGCGCAGGTTGAGCTTCGTCGTCGCCGGCGCACCGCCTTGGACCTCGGCCGTCACGATCACCTCGAGCGCGGTTCGGGTTCCTGAGGGCGGAGTGCCCGTGATCTTGCCGCTGGCGCTGTCCAGCGTCATCCATGAAGGCAGCGCACTCCCGTCCGCCAGTCGGGCGGTATAGCTGACTTGGGCTTCGGGCGGCTTCTCGAAGTTCACCGCGGCATCGAACTGGAATTGCCGGGCGGGTTCGACGCTCAGTTGGCTTTGGGGCTGAATCTGTACCAGGGACGCAGTCGCGGCCGTCCCAGCGGCCAGGCCGGGCCGAGCGTCGCCCGCAGGAGGCGTACCGTTGGTGACGCCGGATTCGGTGCCATTGGCGTTTCCGCCGCGACTCCCATTGGTGCCATTGGTGCCATTGGTGCCGGCCGTGGTCGTGCCGGTCGTGCCGCCGCTGACTTCACCGGAGAATGTTGAGCCTGACCTCGCAGCCGAAACGCCACCGTCACGCACGCTCAAGGTTCCAGGTTGTCCCGAATTGCCTGCCGGCGTCACGCCCGTGGGCGCAGTGAAGGCGGGTGACCGGGTGCTCTGGGTGCTCGAGGTGCTTGCGGTATTGATCGTGTTGACCTGCGCGCTGAGGTTTTCGGCCTTGACGGCCGGCGAAGGTTTTACGGTCAATGCGCCGTCCACGTATTGCAACTCGTAATTGACTGCGGTGCCGCTGCTGGCCACGATGGGATAGTTGCCTGGCGGTACGGCCGCGCCGCTCGGGGCGTTCAACTCCACCCCGTTGACGACGGCTGTCGTGTCGGCGTATTTCAGCTGTTCCGTTTTGATGCGATAGGTCAGCGTCGGGTCGGGCTCGCCGACGGTCTTCGACTTGTCGTCGGCGATCACTGTCAACCCGGCTTTGGTCACGCTCAACGTACCGTCCGTGAGCTTGAGCTCGTAGTTGGACGCAACCCCACCTTTGATGGCAATGGTGTGCGTGCCGGCAGTGGCAGCAGGGCCGGTGGGGGTGCTCAGGCTCACGCCGCTGACGACGCCGGCCGTATCGGAGTACTTCAATTGGCTGGCGTTGGCGCTGTAGGTGAGGGCAGGGTCAGTGTCTCCGTAGACCTTGCTCTTCGAATCGGCACTCAGCGCCAACAAGGCCTTGCCGACGGTGAGCGTGGCGTCGTTGAGCGTGAGTTCATAGTTTGCCGACGTTCCGCCGCCGATGGCGATGGTATGTGTGCCAGCGGTCGCGGCAGACCCTGTGGCGGTGCCGAGACGTATGTCGCTGACGACTGCGGCGGTGTCGCTGTACTTGAGCTGGCTCGCGTTGACCGCGTAGGTCAGTGCCGGGTCGCTGTCGCCGTAGACCTTGCTTTTGTTGTCGGCGTTTACCGTAAGCGCTGCTTTGCGGACAGTGAGCGTGCCATCGTTGAGCATCAGCTCGTAATTCGATGCGGTACCGCCGCTGAAGTCAATGGCATGCGTGCCGGCGGTTGCGGCAGCGCCCGTGGTGGTGCTGAGGTTCAAGCCGCTGACGACGCCCGCCGTGTCGCTGTACTTCAACTCGCTCGAATCGACGGTGTAGGTCAGGGCAGGGTCGCTGTCACCATAGGTCTTGCTCTTGTTGTCCGCGTTGACGTTCAGCGTTGCCTTGGCGACCGTCAGCGTGCCCGCCGTGTAAGTGCCGAGCTGGTAGTTGCCGTTGCCGATCCCCAGCGAGCCCAGGCTGATGGCATGAGTACCCGCGCCAGCGTTCGCACCGGTGGCCGTGCTCAGGGCGCCGACGAAGATGCCGGCCACCGTGTCGCTGCCCGCCAGTCCCATGCCCCCCACCGAGAAGGTCAGGGACGGGTCGGCATCGCCGTAGGTCTTGGACTGGTTGTCAGCCGTCACGTTCAGCGTGCGCTGCGAGATGTTGGCGTGCGGGGTCCAGGTCGCGAGACTGTAGTTGCTGGCCGATGCTCCGGCGAGCATGAGGCCGCTGATGGTGATGCTCTTGTTGCTGCCCGCGTCGGCATCGGCGAACGCTGCGGACAGTGTGCCGGCGACGTTGACTGCATCGCTGCCGAGCACGCCCGAAAGACCTGCCGTGCCCGTGATGGTGGCTGCGGTGCTGGCGTCGTACACCTTGTTCTCTGCAGTCAGGCCGGTGAGCGTCAGCGCCTTCGGGGTGATGGTCGCAGCCTGCCTGCCCGCATCCAACGTGTAGTCGGCCGCGTGGGCACCGGAGAGGCTGAGCCCG
>DASTGE010000150.1:0-9108 GCA_035719405.1 Burkholderiaceae bacterium | reverse complement strand
AAGGAGGAAAGCGGCCCTTGCGGGAGCGCTCTCCCCATTGACGCACCACTTTCGGCGCCTTCTTGCTCGATCGTGCGGCGGTTCGGTGAGGTGGTCCGAAGGGTAATGGTGCCAGACATGCTTTTTCCACAAGGTTCAACTCACGCACAACTATGCAATGCCCCACCACGTTGCGTGTGATACCCGGCGAAACTGGATCTCCTCTCACGAAGTCGTCCCATCCCTCATGTGAGGGCGGCAGGCCAGGCGGTTTACACGCAAGAGGCCGACACTCCCGGCCCCGGCGCAGCGCTGTCTCCAATTGCTCCCGGTACATGAGGGATGGGTGGCTTCGGACGTGGGCAGCCGAATTGCCTGAAATGTCGTAGCAACACCTGCGGGCAACCCCAAGAGACAGCGTTGCGGGCAAAAGGGTACCCTCGGGGGCCGGACCGCAAAGGGCGCTCGGCGGCATTGCTTCATGCTGCGAAGGTGCCTCGTCGGCGCCGTGGAGAACTGACATGGACATTTCGGTTCACGCCCGCCTCGCGCCGCCGCGCGTCCCGCCCGCCGGTTCGCGTGAACGCGGCGCGAGCCCATGGCTCGGGCGCGGCGCGCCGCCTTCGGAATCCTTCCAGCGCTACCTGGAACTCGAACGCTCGATCGCCGCAGCGATGCTGCCCATGGGCGGCGGCATCGCGCCGATGACCATCGCGGCTGCCTTCAACGACTGGAGCGCGCATCTGGCGACATCCGCGGCAAAGCAGTGGGAACTGCAAGAGTTTCTTCTCACGCAATGTCGGCGCGCCATCCTTTTCATGCTGACCGGCAACGACGGCAGCGTGGAGCCCTTGCCGCAAGACAAGCGCTTCGACGACGAGCACTGGCATCGGCCGCCCTACTCGTGGCTTGCGCAAAACCTGCTGCTGGCCCAGCAATGGTGGCAACGGGCGACCATCAACGTCCCGGGCGTCACCAGGCATCATGAGGAGATGGTGAGCTTCGGCGCCCGACAGTGGCTCGACATGCTGTCGCCGTCGAACTTCATTTCGCTCAACCCGGTGGTGCGTGAGCGCACATGGCGTGAGGCCGGCCTCAACCTCGTTCGCGGAATGCGTCATGCGTTCGAAGACGCATGGCGCGAAGTGCTCGACATCCCGCCCGCCGGCGCCGAGGTCTTCACGCCCGGGATCAACGTGGCAATCACGCCGGGCCGCGTCGTGCTGCGCAACCGTCTGATCGAACTGATCCAGTACACACCCGCCACCGAAAAGGTCCACCCCGAGCCCGTACTGCTCGTGCCGGCGTGGATCATGAAGTACTACATCCTTGACCTCTCGCCGCACAACTCACTGATCAAGCACCTTGTCGATCACGGCTTCACCGTGTTCACGATCTCATGGAAGAACCCCGACGCCGACGATCGCGACATCGGCATGGAAGACTATTACCGGCTCGGCGTGCGCGAGTCACTCGATGCAATTGCGAAGATCGTGAACCACACGCGCACGCATTCGGTCGGCTATTGCCTGGGCGGCACACTGTTGTCAATGGCCGCGGCAGCCCTGGGCCGCGAGAGATCGCATGCGCTGGCCACGGTGACGCTGCTGTGCGCACAGACCGACTTCACGGAGCCCGGTGAGTTGTCGCTGTTCGTCGACGAAAGCCAAGTCTCCCATCTCGAAGACCAGATGTGGCGCAAAGGCTATCTCGATAAGCATCAGATGCGCGACACCTTTCGGATGATCCGATCGAGCGATCTGATCTGGTCGTATCGGTTGCTCAACTACCTTCTGGGCGAGCGTCAGCCGGTGAATGACCTCATGGCCTGGAATGCAGACGGCACACGCATGCCTTTCCGCATGCATTCTCAATACCTGCGCCTGCTGTTCCTGGAGAACGCCCTCGCGCGCGGCCAGATGGAACTTGAGGGCGTGCCCATCAACCTCGCGGACATCCGCGCGCCGATCTTCAATGTGGGCACGGTACAGGATCACGTTGCGCCGTGGCGCTCGGTCTACAGGCTCAGCCACCTGACCGATGTCGACCAGACGTTCGTGCTGGCGGCAGGCGGTCATAACGTGGGCATCGTGAATCCCCCCGGACAGCCGAGGGCGAGCTATCGCATCCGCCATTGGCGTATGGGCGAAAGGCTGCTCACTCCGGAGGAATGGATGGCCGATGCGCACTCCGTGCAGGGTTCATGGTGGACGGCGTGGGTGGAGTGGCTGCGCCGGCATTCATCGGGCCACACCCAGCTGCCGCAAATGGGCGCTCCCGAGGCTGGCCTGCCGCTGCTGGAGGCAGCCCCTGGGACGTACGTGCATCAACGCTGACCCCGTTGGCACCGCCCTGCCGGTCACGCTCGCCGTCATGGCCCAGTGTCACCGAGCTATGCGCAAGCCGGAATTCCGAATGCCGTACGGCCGCGTGCTTTCGGTCTTTACTTGCGCGCCGTCTTCTGCGTCTTCTCAGGCTCGGGCAACTTTTCCAGCACGATGGTGATGTCGTTGGGATACTTCCACATGGCCCCGGTCAGCATGTCGGTGATGCCGAGGTCCAGGAAGAATCCGCCCACGACGCCGGAAGTCTGCGTCTTGCTGATGAGGCGATGGGTGGCGTCTTCGTAGCCGTCAGCATGGCAGTTCACGACCACGTCCTTGGCGCCCTTGTTGATGGTGATCGTGTTCTGCCGCCCGTTGACGGTGCCGAGTTGGGTGCCATCGCGCATCACGACGCAGCGGGCCTCCTTCGGCGTGAGGTTGAAGACGACCGTCTGCGTCGTGCCATCGGTGATGGAAGCGCAGCCGCACAGGGCGGCAAGGACCAGAGCCGGGGCCATGAGGCGGGTAGCGTTCATTTCGAGGGTCTCCGTAGTGGATGAGTGAGGGCGGTAATCCGAAACGAAGTGTCGTTTCGCGGCCGCGCCCTGCCATCGCCCACAGGAGCCATCCGCCAACTTGCTATGCCGGGCCATCGAACGTGGCCCGGAAAGGATTTCGGAGCCATCACCGGCCCTGCATCGCCTCCTCACCGACTCCCTGCAAGGGGACGGCGTGGCAGTACTGGGCCGGGATGACGATGTTCATAACATCAGATCTGTCCTTGCCTCAGCAGCAGCTCCTTGGCACGCTGGGAGATCTGCACGTTCTGCTGCTGTACCTGTTCCATGAACGAGGCAATCTCCTGGCTACCCTGCCGCCGCGCGTCCTCGCAGTACCTGGTGCAGGTCTCCGCCGCCTGGAGCGAGTGGTAGAGCACGCTGATCAGGTCGTAATCCTTGTCCATGGTGTAGGGGTTGATCGCGACGCCGCCTCGCTGCTGTCCGGCCTGCTGTCCGGCCTGCTGTCCGGCCTGCTGCGCGAAGCCGCCGCCGAAACTGCCCTGGCTCCCGCCGAAACTCTGGCCTCCTCCGAACCCACCGTAGCCACCCTGGCCGCCGCCGAAGCCTTGACCGCCGTAGCCGCCCTGCTGCGCGCCGCCGCCTTGCCATGATTGCGGGTTGAAGCCGTACTGACTGCCATAGCCGCCGCCGTACGGGCCGCCACCCTGCCCGAACCCCTGGCCTGACTGGCCACCCTGGCCGAAGCTGCTCTGGCCATACGAACCCTGCCCGTAGCCGCCCTGGCCCTGGCCGTATCCCTGACCGCCGCCGAACCCGCCGCCGTGCTGGCCGTAATGTTGACTCATGCCCTGCTGGTTCATCTGCTCTCCTTTCAGTCGGTTTGTCCGTTCACCGCAACAGTCGTCCCAAGAACTCCTTGTTCCGGCGCATGCGGTCGGCAATTCATATTCCCTTTCCCGGCCTCACTCGACGGGGAGAGGAAAGGTGCATGAAGACGGAAGAACTTTCAGCAAGGAGTGCAGTGTTCAATCCGCGGGACGGGTCACGTCACAACGCAGGTCCGGGGCAAAAGCCCGAGGCCGCAGCCCTGTGCTTTCATCGACTGCAGTCCGCGGCCCAGAATGCAGTACTCGCGCCCTCGTCTTTCCGCCCACCTTCAGCAGCTAGCTTCCCTAGCCTGTTGGATGGCAGGCGATGAGCGCCTCCGCTAGTGTTGAAGCGCGAGCGGCAAAAGCCGCGACGCTGATGGCGCAGGGAGAGGAATGAACAAGGATTGGACCGACGCGGCAAGCCGCGCTGCCCCTTCGCTTGACCAGGGCGATCGCCATTTCGAGCACAGGCATCCACCCAGGGCGCGGCGAGCATGTGAGACGGCCGCGCGGCTCGCGCGCGCCGGGGGCGACCGCTATTGGCACGCGTTGAGCCTTCACAATCAGGGCGTGGCGTTGTATACGGAGGGCCTGCGCAACGAGGCGCGGCACCGCTACGAGGAAGCGCTCGCGATCCAGAAGGATCTGGCGCAGGCCTTCCCGACAGAACCGTGAGCAAGAATGGTCGCCTTGTCGGGGAGGTTCTTCCAGAAATGAAATCGAACAATATCAAGTACGACGTCTTCATCAGCCATGCCAGCGAAGACAAGGACGAGGTCGTGCGCCCGTTGTTTGAAAGGCTTTGCAGGCGGGGTTTGAAGGTATGGCTCGATGAACGCGAACTGAGAGTGGGCGACAGCCTTCGTCGGAGAATCGACCATGGTCTGGCCTGTTCTCGTTATGGTGTCGTGATTCTGAGTCCCAACTTCTTTCCCAAGGAATGGCCGTGGAAGGAACTGAATGGACTGGTAGCGAGAGAAGACGGCAGCGGCACGATCATCCTGCCGGTTTGGCACAACGTCACGCATGCCGTCGTCCAGAAGTATTCGCCGATACTGGCGGACAGAATCGCGGTCTATACCTCTAAAGGATTGGACTTCGTTGCTGACGAGCTGATGAAGGTCATCGGCCAAGAGGCAGACAGTTCAAGCGACGCGTTGCATGAGGCCAGCCCCTCGTCCATTCCACCCCACCCATCTCCGGAAGGGCCGGTGGTGGACCCGCCTCTTCGGCGTTTGGAAAAGCCTTTCTGGCTGTTTGCAACGGTTGTTCCTATCCTTGCCGCTCTGCTGATCTGGAAGTATTTTCCGCCGATGACACATGCGGTTGGGCCGGCGCCGCCCGTTCGCACGCAACGTCTCGATCAGGAGAAGTGCGAGGAGGCGATCAGGGGCAATACTCCTGGACACAAGGAAGACGGGCCGATGAGTACCCACGTAGGCATCGCCGCAGGGCCGTTGGGTGGCAGATACTGGCAGGCAGGCAAGCGCATTGCCGAGATTGGCAAGTACCACAAGGCGCAGGACGCATCGGGGATGAATGCCCCCATCTTCTACGCGCGCGCAACCAAGGGGGCGGTGGACAACATTGAACTTGTGACCTCGCCCGAGAACGCCGCACTCGGACTGGTTCAATACGACGTGCTGTTGTGGCTGACGGAATCGAGCATCCAATCGCACAAGGATGTCGTAAACAAGCTGCGCTGGGTGCGCCCGCTGTACCTGGAAGAGGTTCACGTGCTGGCGCGGCGGGATATCAAGGGTGTCGAGAATCTCAACGGAAAGCGTATTGCGCTGGGATCCGGCGGGCAGGGCAGCCGCATGACGGCGACCCGTATCCTGGACCAGTTGCAGATCCAGTTCGTTCCATTGGAGTTCGACAGCCCCGAGAAACAAATCTGCGCGGTGATCGCCGGGAAGGCGGATGCGATGTTCTACGTCGGCGGCAAGCCGGTGCCGTATTTCCAGAACATGCAGGAGCTGGATCCGGATGCATTGCAGGCGGTGCACCTGCTGCCGCTTGACCCCAACAAGCTGGGATCGTATTTGTCCGTCTCCATTTCCGAGAGCGACTACCGATGGCTGGACGCGCCGCCAGTGACCACCGTCGCAACGCCCGCGGTGCTGATCACTTACGCCTTTTCCGATTCCCATCGATGCAGGCAACTGCGCTATCTGTGCCGCAGAAGGGTCTATTGCCGGACACCTGCATGCGGTCAGATTGATCTGCTTCCAGCGAGGTTCCTCGTCTCGGCATGAGAGGAAGTGACCCTCAGAGCATGGCCGGCGATTGATCCGTTGGCGAATTGCCGGCCGCCTCCCGCACCTGCTGCGCCCGCAGGATCACCTCGACGATCACCTCGAAGGATTCAGCAGGAACCACCTCGCCGACTTCAGCGCGCTTCCACAGCTGGCGCGCCAATGGGATGTTGCACACAGTCGGCACGCCCGCGTCATCGGCCGCTTCGCGCATGACGCGCGCCAAATCCCCGGTGCCCATCGCCGCGACGATCGGCACCGGGTGGTCATCGCGGTCATGGTGGATCGCGATCGCGATGTGGGTGGGATTGGTGATGACGGCGGCTGCACCGCGGCTGGCATACACCGGGTCGCTGAGGGCCAACGTCATCTGCAGGTGCCGAAGCAAGCCTTTCACCAGCGGATCGCCGTTCTGGTCCTTGTGTTCCTGTTGGATCTCGTGCCTGCTCATTCGCATCCTCTCGATGAAGCGCTGGCGTTGATGGACCGCGTGGAGCACCGCCATTGCCCCGACCAAGGCCGCGCCACCTCCGAGCACCAACTTAGCGGCATGCCAGTACAGCAGCCCCAACAGTGCCGGCTGATCAGTCCAGAACACGCGCATCAACGGCGGGAGCAGCGCGCGGATGGCCAGGGCGCCGACGGCCAGCAGCGCCACGGCCTTGAGCACGGACTTGACGACGTCGATGCACTTGTCGATCGACAGCATGCGCTGCAGCCCCTGCGCCGGATTCAGCGTCTCGAACTTGAACGACAACTTCTCCATTGAAAACCCCGGTTCGGCCTGCAGGAACTCGACCAGGCTGCCGATGGCTGCAGGCGGCAGCAGCGCGGCGGCGGTCAGCGCCAGCAGCGCATGCAGTCCCAGCATGGTGCGGTGTCGGCAAAGGGCCGGCTCAACGCGTACAGCATGACATCCTGCATTGCGAGGCACTGGCCCGCCGCCGTAGAGAAAAGGAAAGATGGGTCTTCCGCACTTTGTGTGACGGCTGCGCTGGAGGAGCTTGAGGTTGCCTGAGCGCGCCCCAACTGGGCAGCATCATGGCGATATTTGTCGACGCGATGGACCGAGTTCTGGCACCAGTGGGCAAGCGCGTGGTCCGCTGCGGCGACCGGGAAGGCACGATCACGGTGGAAGCTTGCAGTACGGTCGCGCGGCGCACCATGCCCCAACTGCCGTGAAGTGAAGTAATCGTGGGTCTTCCGCACTTTGTGTGACGTGGGATGCTGAACCTCAGTTGTGGCGGACCCAGCGAGCAATCGCAGCGGCCGATTTGATCTGTGCCCACTTTGCAGATGGCATGCACCTCTGGCTTGAGATCGCGTCACCTCATGGGGGACGCTGCCGAGATGGGCGCTGTTATGACCCGCAAAGATTTCGGCTCACGGTCCTGCTGGATGCAAGGTGCTTTGAGGCCTGTTTCATCAACTGGATGCGACAGTTGTATCCATCGTTGCAGGGCCAGGTTGTGCCCATTGATGGCAAGAGTGTGCGCGGGTCGCATGATGGCGCCAACGGTAGCATGACGCACTTGGTACCGCGAGGACGACAGCCGCATTCGCGTCGGTCACGGGGCCGAGAACTTCGCCGTCCTGCGCCGCATCTCATTGAACTTGAAGGGATCTGTCGCGATTGCAACACGAATCCCTGCCCTCTCCGAGCCGTCCGCCTGGCTGAACATTCTTGCTGATCAGGAGAGCGGCTGCCGCGTCGAGACGCTGCAGCAGGGTTAACGCCGAGACACTCGGTAAACGCCGTAATTGCGTCGCCCCCTTGATCGCAGATCGCACAAAATCGGCGGAAATCTTCTCGCCCTCCGCGCAGCACGGCATTGATCGAACTGCTGCTTCATCATGCCAAGGGTCTTCGCCTTCCCTGGCTGCATCGCCTTTCCAGGATTCGCATCCCGACCCCTTACGTGCGGTTGCAATGGGCGGAACTCACATGCTTCGGCACGCGCGTCGATGACTGAGATAGGATGCGCCGCAGGACGACGTGCCTGTCCACCCGGTGGCAGGCACCCAATGCTTGTAGACGTAATTGACGAGCAAACGGTGGAGAGGGGCATGCTATCGATTCTGATCGGTCACTCCTATTTCCTGCGACTGGATCGCAAGCAGTCCGCTCTCGCCAAGCCCTATCCCCCACTCGCCACACTGCAAGTTGCCGCACTGCTGCGGCGGGCGGGGCACGAAGTGGCTTTGTTCGACGCCATGCTCGCCGAGGACACGCAGGAGTTCGGCACGAAGATGTCGCATGTCCGACCCCAGGTGGTGTTGTTCTACGAGGACAACTTTAACTTCCTGACCAAGATGTGCCTGGGGGCCATGCGCGAGGCCGCCTGCCAGATGATTGCCCACGCGCATCGCGCGGGAGCGCGGGTCATCGTGGCGAGTTCGGACGCGACCGATGCGCCGGAGCCCTATCTCCGAGCCGGCGCCGACGTGGTATTGCGCGGCGAAGGTCTGAGAGCTTTGTCGGCTCTGCTGGCGCGGTTGGAAACGGACCCTGCAGCAGACAGAGCCAGCCTGATCACTGCAGTCTCCGGAACGATCGCGCTGGTGAATGGTCACCTCCTCGAAGGCGAACAGGTGACCACGGCATCTGACGCCACGGCGTCGCTGGCCTCTCCAAAGGGCGACAAGACGATTGTCGTCATCCGGCCGGAGGGCAGCGACCTTGCGTTCAAGGAGGCGCCGCTGGAAGCGCCTGCGGCCTGGGATCTCGTGGACATCGAGCGCTATCGAGCGGTATGGCACCGGGGCCGTCGCGTGTTCAGCCTCAACATGGCGGCCTCGAAGGGCTGCTCGTTCCGTTGCGCCTGGTGCGCCAAGCCGATCTGGGGCAATCGCTACCAACAGCGCAGTGCAAACGCGGTCGCGGCCGAGATGATTCACCTCAAGCGAGCCTTCGATCCAGGCCATATCTGGTTTGCCGACGACATCTTCGGCTTCCGGGCGGAATGGGTGAACCGGTTCGCAGAGGCGCTCGAAGCCTCGGGCGGCGGCGTCCCTTTCACGATCCAGATCCGCGCTGATTTGATCAGCGAGGCGATGGCACAGGCGCTGCACAGGGCGGGCTGCCGCGAGGCCTGGATTGGCGCCGAGAGCGGCAGCCAGCGAGTGCTGGACGCGATGAACAAGGGCACGACGGTGG
>DASTGE010000149.1:0-2629 GCA_035719405.1 Burkholderiaceae bacterium | reverse complement strand
CGCCGGGGATGCCATTGCACACCTCGCAAGCAGCGCCCGCGCGATGTCGCAAGGCTCACTGCCTTGGGCGAGCGGTGTGACGATGGGACGATACGAGCTTCGCTCGCCGCGCACCGCACGCACCACCTGTCCGTGCCGCAGGTCGAGCACGGGAATGACCTGAAATGAAGAGGGGATCGGCATGACGCGCATCTTCGTCTATGAGTTCGCGAGCGGCAGTGCGCCGTCGCACCTCGGGGCCGAGTTGATGCAAGCCGGAACGGCGATGCGGGACGCGATTGTAGGAGACCTGTTGCAGCTGCCTTGCGTGGCAACCACCTGCGCGGTAGGAAGTCTGCGTCGGGCCGGCTTTCCGCCAAGCGTTTCCGGCCGCAAGCCGGCGATGGCAGGGCCGCAGATGGGAGAGGACTGCTTCGCCTTCGTCCGTCGTGTGGCGGAGCGCCACGATCTGAGCTGGATCGTGGCGCCGGAGACTGACGGCACCCTGGCTCGCATGCACGACACCGTGGGCGCCTCGGCGTGGATCGGTTGCAGCGGCGACGCCATTCGCACGGCATCGAGCAAGAGCGCGACGAGCGCCGCGCTGGACGCGTTCGGCATTCCCACGGCCCGGTCGCTCACCTCAGCGGCGAAGCGATGGATCGTCAAGCCTGACGACGGCGCAGGCACTCTCGACACGCGCGTTCATTCGACCCGGGAGTCGGCCCTCACGGACCTTTGCCAGCGCGAGCGCGATGGCCGACGCGCGACCTTGGAGCCCTTCGTCGACGGCGAGCCGATGTCCATCTCCATGGTCGTCGGCGGCCGCAAGCCGGGCCCCGTCGCGTTCAATCGACAACGCATCGAGATCGACGGTGAGGGCCTGATGCACGACGTGGGCGTAATCGGCGGGGCGATCCTGGCGCAGTCCGACGCCCGCGTGCCACAGCTGCAGGCGCTGGCCTGCGCGGTGATGCGCGCGCTGCCGGGGCTCAAGGGCTATGTGGGCCTCGATCTGGTATGGCACCCGGAACGCGGGCCGGTGGTCATGGAGGTCAACCCGCGCGTCACCTGCGCTTATGTGGGGCTGTCGGAGCGACTCGACCGCAACATCGCGGCAGAGATCGTCTCGATGCACTTGCGACGAAAGACACCCGATGCCGCACTTGCCTGAGACATCGCGGGTCGCCATGTCGCCCCTGCTCGGCTGGGACGTGGGCGGCGCGCACGTCAAGGCCTGCCTGCGGATCGACGGCCTGGTGCGCGACATCGCGCAATGGCCCTGTCCCCTCTGGCAGGGACTGCAGCATCTCGACGACGTGCTGGCCGAGGCGCGACAGCGCTGGCCCGAGGGCTGGCAGCCGCAAGCGCGGCATGTGGCGACGATGACGGGCGAGATGGTCGATCTGTTCCCCGATCGTGAGGAGGGCGTGGCACGCCTGTCGGCACGGCTGGCGGAAGCCTTGGGCCCCTCACTGATGCTTTATGCAGGTCCGCGGGCCACAGGCGAAGGAATCGATTGGGTCGCTCCGCCGGACGCGCGCTCGCGCTGGTCTGCCATCGCCTCGGCCAACTGGCGTGCCACGGCCCAGCTGCTCGCCTCGCATCAGCAACAGGCATTGCTCGTCGACATCGGCAGCACCACGACCGACCTGATTCCCCTTCGCGATGGACGCGTGTGCGCGCAGGGCGTGAGCGACGCCGAACGGCTTGCGACCGGCGAACTGGTCTACCACGGCGTGGTGCGCACGCCGCTGTGCGCACTGGGGCCGCGCGTGCCGATCGGAGGGCACAAGGTGAATGTGATGAGCGAGTTCTTCGCGACCACGGCCGACGTGTACCGCCTCACCGGAGAGCTTGACCCTTCACACGACCAGCAACCGACGGCCGACGGCGGGGTGAAGGACCTGGCCGCGACGCGGCAGCGGCTTGCGCGCATGGTGGGTTGCGATGCCCGCGATCATGCAGACGATGAATGGCTGCGCCTCGCACACTTCTGGCGAGGTGCGCAACTGCGCGAGATCGGGGCGAATATCGAGCGTGTGGCAGCCAACGCGGGATTGGCTGCGCATGCCCCGCTCGTCGCCGCCGGCTGCGGTGCCTTCCTCGCTCAAGATTGGGCCGCCCGCTCGCGCCGGCTCTGCCTGCGCTTCGCCGACTGCGTTCCCACTCCCTATGAGGAGCACCCGCCCGCCTGGGCACATTGGGCCGACGTGTGCGCTCCGGCAGTCGCCGTGGCGTTGCTGGCCGGCAAAGGTTGACACGATGTGGGTGGTCAAGCTGGGGGGCAGTCTGTCGCGTGATCCGCGGCTGCCGCTGTGGCTGGACATGCTGGCCGAGTACGGTCGCGGCAGGGTGACGGTCGTTCCCGGCGGCGCGGCCTTTGCCGACGCGGTGCGCGACGTGCATGCGCACTGGGGATTCGACGAGGTCGCGGCCCACAACATGGCGGTCCTGGCGATGGCGCAGACCGCCCACATGCTGCACGCCCTGGAGCCGCGGCTCGTGCTGGTGTCCGATGAAGCGGCCATCCGCCGCACACTGCATTCCGGCCGGCCGGCACTGTGGCTGCCCATGGAACTGCTGCGCGACGCGCCCGATGTGCTCACGAGCTGGGACGTGACCAGCGACAGTCTCGCGCTGTGGCTCG
>DASTGE010000148.1:0-8190 GCA_035719405.1 Burkholderiaceae bacterium | reverse complement strand
CTCTGTGCCATCGACGTGCCTCAATGCCGGCACCTCGACTGCACATCGCTCACGCGCATACCGACATCGCTTGTGAAAGCTGCAGCCCGAAGGCGGATTCAGGGGTGAGGGGGGCTCGCCGACGATCGTGATCCTGCGTCGGCTCCGGGATGCGACGAGGCTTGGAGTGGCCGACAGCAGTGCCTGCGTGTACGGATGCATCGGCTGTGCAAACAGCCGCCCCTTGGGCGCGGATTCCACGACGTGCCCAAGGTACATCACCATCACCCGCTGCGCGATGTGCTCGACCACGCCGAGGTTGTGAGAAATGAAGATGTAGGCCGTGCCCAGGCGCTGCTGCACGTCCATGAACAGGTTGAGGATCTGCGCCTGGATCGAGACGTCCAGCGCCGAGGTGGGCTCGTCGGCGACGATCAGCTTGGGTTGCAGCATCAGCGCGCGCGCGATCGCGATGCGCTGCCGCTGGCCCCCGGAAAACATGTGCGGATAGCGCGTTGCATGCTCGGGCGACAGGCCGATGAACGTCAGCATGTCGGCCACGCAGGCCCGCCGCTCCGCGCGGGGCAACATCGCACTCAGCTTCAGCGGCTCCTCGAGGATGTGAGCCACGCGCTTGCGCGGGTTGAGCGATGCGTAGGGGTTTTGAAACACCATCTGCACGCGCCTGCGCAGGGACAAGACCTGGTCGGACGTCGGCGCCACGGCGTCGATGCCATCGATGGTGAGCGTGCCCGAGGTGGGCTTTTCGATCATCGCCAGCAGGCGCGCGAGCGTCGACTTGCCGCTGCCGGATTCCCCGACCACTGCCAAAGTCTGTCCGGGGTAGACCGTGACGTTGACGCCTTCGAGTGCCTTGACGACGGCGGGCTTGTGGAACATTCCCTGCGAGACGGTGTAGTGGCGTGAGAGCTCTCGCGCGTCGATGAGCGGGGTCTTCATGCCGCTGACTCCGCTGCCTTGGGCAGATTGAGCGGGAAGAGGCATCGTGCCTGAGAGCCGTCGGCCATCGGGAACAGCGCGGGATGCGTGGTGCGGCAGCTCGGGCGCACATGGGGGCAGCGCGGAGACAGCAGGCAGGCCGCAGGCCGGCCGTGCTGCGCCGGGACGACGCCAGGCAGTGTCGGCAGCCTGGGTGCGCCTCGGCTGGATTCAGGGATGGCAGCGAGCAGGGCCGCGGTATAGGGATGATGAGGCCGCTGGAGCAGGGCCGGCAACGCCTGCGTCTCGACCACTTCGCCGGCGTACATCACAGCCGCGCGGCTCGCGTACTGGGCGAGCAGCGCGAGATCGTGCGTGATGAGGATCATCGCCATCTGCTGCTGCTCCTGAAGCTGGGCCAACAGCTCCAGCACCTGAGCCTGGATCGTCACGTCGAGTGCAGTGGTGGGTTCGTCGGCAATGAGGAGCTTGGGCTCGCAAGCCAGTGCCATAGCGATCATCACGCGCTGGCTCATGCCGCCGGAGAGCTGGTGAGGCCAGGCTTCGAGTCGGGCCTCCGGATCCGGGATCTCGACCCGCTGAAGCAACTGCAGGGCCCGCTCCCGAAGGCGCGAGGCGCGATCAGGCTGGTGCGCCTTCAGCGTCTCGATGATCTGGAACCCCACCGTATAGGCCGGGTTGAGGCTGGACACCGGATCTTGAAAAATCATGGCGATGTCACGTCCCACGATGCGGCGTCTCGCGCGCGGGGAGATTGCGAGCAGGTCGTGGCCGTCGAACATCATCACGTCGGCGTGCACGCGGCCGGGCGCTTCTACCAGCCCCATCACGGCAAGCATGCTCACGCTCTTGCCCGAGCCCGACTCGCCGACGATGCCCAGCAATTCGCCGCGCTCCAGCGTGATGTCGACGCCTTCGACAGCGGTGAACGACCTCTCTGGCGGGCCGAACTCGACAGTGAGGTTGCGGATCTCGAGCAGGGGCATGGGTGGCGTTCGTGTGGGTCGCGTCCCGGCTTTCTCGTTCAGGACAACTTCTTCATTCTCGGATCCAGCGCATCGCGCAGGCCGTCGCCGATCAGGTTGATCGCCAGAACGGTCGACAGGATCGCGAGGCCGGGCAACGTGACCACCCAGCTGGCGCGCTCGATGTAGTCTCGTGCCGACGCGAGCATGGTGCCCCATTCGGGTGTTGGCGGCTGTGCGCCCAGTCCGAGGAAGCCAAGGGCGGCGGCAGTGAGGATGGCCTCGGAAAAACCGAGCGTGGCGGTGACGATGACCGGCGCTATGCAATTGGGCAAGACGGTGTCGAACATCAGCCGCACGGTGCCGGCCCCGGCCATGCGCGAAGCCACAACGTAGTCCTTGCCGATCTCGGACATCGCGGATGCACGCACGAGCCTTGTATAGCCGGGTACGGCGACGATGGCGATCGCAAGCACCGTGTTGGCAAGCCCGGGTCCGAGGACCGCCACGACGGCGATTGCCAGCAGCAGGCTGGGCAGTGCGAGCAGGATGTCCATCAGGCGAAGGATCACGATGCCCGGGCGGGGGAAGAAGGCCGCCGTCAGGCCGAGCACGATGCCGGGCAGCATCGACAGCACGACCGAGATGCCGCCGATTGCCAGCGACAGCCGTGCGCCGTGCAGCAGCCGCGAAAGCATGTCGCGCCCGATGTCGTCGGTGCCGAGCAGGAAGCGACGCCCTCCGCCGGGGCTCCATGCGGGAGGCGTCAGCAGGGCGTCGCGATACTGCTCGATGGGGTCGTAAGGCGTGATCAGAGGCGCGAGCGCGGCCGCGAGCGCGACGAGCGCGATGAAGACCAGTCCGGCCAGGGCACCCTTGTTGGAGCTGAAGCTGCGCCAGAAGTCTTTGAGTGACGAGGTCGGAGCAGCGGCATGCCGCGCTTCCTCCTGTTGCAGCACGGCGCTCATCGTGCGTGCCGGATGCGAGGATTGACCAGGCCGTACAGCAGGTCGACCACGAGGTTGACAAGGATCACCAGCGTGGCCGTGATCAGGATGCCGCCCTGCACGACCGGGTAGTCGCGGCGCGCGATGGCATCGATCAGCCACTTGCCGACGCCGGGCCAGGAGAAGATGGTTTCAGTGAGCACGGCCCCCCCAAGCAACGAGCCTGTCAGCAGACCGATCACGGTGATGACCGGCACCAACGCGTTGCGCAATGCATGCACGAACACGACGCGCGCCGGCGACAACCCCTTGGCCTTTGCGGTTTGCACATAGTCCTCGCTCAACACTTCGAGCATCGACGACCGGGTCATGCGGGCGATCATTGCCAGCGGCACCGTGCCGAGCACGATGGAGGGCAGCACCAGGTGGGACACCGCGGACCTGAACGCCCCGGGCTCCTTCGACAGCCATGCGTCGATCAGCATGAAGCCCGTGCGGGGCATCACATCGAACTCCAGCGCCATGCGGCCGGACACCGGCAACGCCAGCACTGGAAGCCAATCACGCATGTAGACCGCGAACAGCATGATGAGCAGCAGTCCCCACCAGAAGATGGGCATCGAATAACCCGCGAGCGACAGGCCCATCACGCCATGGTCGAGCGCCGAGCCGCGCCGCACGGCCGCCACGACGCCGGCCAGCACGCCGATGACGATGGCCAGGAACATGGCGCACAGCGACAACTCGAGCGTCGCCGGGAACAGCCGCGTGAATTCATGCCATACCGGCTCGTGAGTGACGAAGGACTCACCGAGGTTCAGGTGCAGTGCACGCCAGAGGTAGGCGAGGTACTGCTGCCACAGCGGACGGTCAAGGCCGAGGCGATGCATGATCTCCGCGTGAAAAGCCGGATCGAGCCGGCGCTCTCCGGCCATTACCTGCACCGGGTCGCCGGGGATCAGATGGATGAGCGAGAAGGCCAGCAATGTGATGCCGATGAAGGTCGGCACGACGAGGGCGAGCCGGCGGAGGAGGAAGGCGGGCACGACGCTGTCTCCCGCTCAACCTACTTCACGCTTACGCCGTAGAACTGCACGGAGGCGAACGGGCTCATCTTGTAGCCTTCGACGGTCTTGAGCATCGGCTGGTAGACGACGGAATGCGCCAGCGGTACCCACACGGCTTCGCGCTTGAAGACCTCCTGAGCCTTCTCGTAGAGCTTTGCCCGCTCGGCCACGCTTGTCGTCTGCTTGGCCTTGACGACCAGATCGTCGTATTCCTTGTCGCACCACTGCGCGTAATTGGAGCCGCCCACGGCAGCGCATGAGAGCAGCGTGGCGAGAAAGTTGTCGGGGTCACCGTTGTCGCCGTTCCAGCCGAACATGCCGATGTCGCTTTCACCTGCCTTTGCGCGCTTGAGGTACTCGGCCCACTCGTACTTCACGATCTGCGCCTTGATGCCGATTTTGGCCAGATCGGCCTGGACCAACTCGGCCACCTGCTGGCCATTGGGGTTGTACGGACGCTGCACGGGCAGTGCCCAGAGCTTCATCTCGAAGCCGTTGGGAAAGCCTGCCTTTCCCAGCAGTGCCCTGGCCTTGTCGGGGCTGTACTCGTAGTCCTTCACGTTCTTGTTGTACGACCACATGGTGGGCGGAATGGGATTGATGGCCACCTGCCCGGCTCCCTGGTACACCGCATCGACGATCGCCTTCTTGTTGATCGCCATGTTGATCGCACGCCGGACATCGAGATTGTCGAAGGGCTTGTGCTTCACGTTAAGCGAGAGATAGCCGATGTTCAGGCCGTTCTCCCGCATCAGCTTGATCCTCGGGTCCTTGCGAAACCCCTCCACCTCCGCCGGCTTGGGATAGACGGAGATGTGGCATTCCCCGGCCCTGAGCTTCTGCGCCCGCACCGCCGAGTCAGTCGTGATCGCAAAGATGAGGTTGTCGATCTTGGCCTTGCCGCGCCAGTAGTCGGGGTGGGCGGCGTAGCGGATCTGCGCGTCCTTGTCATAGCGACGGAACACGAAGGGGCCAGTACCGACGGGGCGGATGTTGAGGTCAGCCGCCTGGTTGGCCTTCAACAGCTGGTCTGCGTATTCCGCCGAGTGGATGGAGGCGAAATCCATTGCGAGGTTGGCCAGGAAGGCCGCATCGACGTTCTTGAGCGTGAAGCGCACGGTCATCGGATCGAGCTTCTCGAGCTTGACGATGTTGGCGGGCAGGCCCATGTCGGTTGCATATTCGAACGAAGCAGGCGCCGCCTTGTTGAAGGCATTGTCCTTGTTGATCATGCGGTCGAACGTGAAGATCACGTCGTCCGCATCGAACTCCCTGGTCGGCTTGAACCAGTCGGTATTGTGGAACTTGACGCCCTTGCGCAAGTGGAAGGTGTAGGCGAGGCCATCGGAGCTCACGTCCCACTTTTCTGCGAGTGCGGGTATGACCCGGGTACCTCCAGGCTCGAATTCGACGATGCGGTTGAAAATGGCTTGCGAGCTTGCGTTGAAGGTGGTGCCGGCCGTGTAGCGCGCAGGGTCGAAGCCTTCGGGGCTGCCTTCAGAGCAGTAGATCAGCGTTCCGGCAGCATGGACGCCAGTCGCACCGGCACCTCCGCTGATCATGAAGGCGATGGCGCGGATCAGGGCGTGAGGGATCTTCATGCGGGGCGACACCTTGCGGACAAAGCGGGTGGCAGTCTAGGCCGAAGTTCCGGCAAGGTGGTGGCGCAACTATTGCCCTTCCCCAGGCAGCCCCCATCTGGGGTGGGATTGTGACGAAGGAGTCGAGATGAAACCCGGGATGAAGCGCGTGCTGGCGGGAATGTGCGTCGCGGTGGCGACGCTGGGAGTGGGATTGAGCAGCACCGATGCGCAGGCCAGACGTTTCGGCGGCGGCGGCTCCTCCGGAATGCAGCGCAGCGTGCCTGTGCGTCCGGCGCAGCCGCCGCGGCAGCCACAGCAGCCTCCGGCCCAGCAGCAGGCGGTCCCCGCGCAGAATCCCGCGGCGGCAGCTGCAGCGCAGGCAGCACCCCGCCGCTCCTGGCTGGGTCCGATCGCAGGCATCGCGGCGGGCATCGGGCTGGCTGCCCTGTTCAGTCATTTTGGCCTGGGTGCCGGCCTCGCAAATTTCGTGACGCTGCTGCTGTTCGTCCTGCTGGGCGTGGCGCTTATCCGCTGGCTCATGCGGAGGATGAGCCCGCAGCCGAGCCCTCGCTATGCGGGCACGGGGCCATCGTTCCGTGAAACTCCCGCATTCGGAGGAACGGCGCAGGGGGGCAGCTCATCCGTGCCGGGCTCGGGCGCCAACGTGACAGGCGCCGCCTCATCGCCAGGGCTGCAGTTGCCGGCGGACTTCGACCATGCGGGCTTCGAGCGCGTGGCCAAGATGATGTTCATCAGGCTGCAGGCCGCCAACGATTCGGGCGACGTCGATGACATCCGTCGGTTCACCACCCCTGAGGTGTTTGCGGCAGCGAGGCTGGAGCTTCAGGCCCGCGGCAACACGCGGCAGCAGATCGATGTGGTGCAGCTGGCCGCGGAACTTCTGGATTTCGTCCGTGAGGGTGGCCGCGATGTCGTCAGCGTGCGGTTCCACGGCTTCCTCCGTGAAGCTCCCGAAGCGCCGGCCGAGGCCTTCGACGAGGTGTGGCACGTGGTGCGGCCGAGCGACGGCTCGGGCGATTGGGCGATCGCCGGAATTCAGCAGGCGACGGCGACCTGAAGCGAAGTGCGTGCGGCGCGGGGGATCATTGGGCCTGCCGCGCCTTTTTCTTCAGTACAGGATCCGGCAGCGAATCGTTCCCGGAATCCCGCAGAGCTCTTCCAGCGCCAACATGCTCGCCTCGGCGTCGACGTCGATCACCACATAGCCCACCTGTTCATTTGTGCGCAAGTATTGGGCGTCGATATTGATGCCGGCGGCAGAGAAACGCTCGTTCACCTTGGCGATGATCCCGGGCACGTTGCGGTGGATGTGAAGCAGCCGGGAGCGCCCGGTGTGCTCCGGCAGCGACACCTCAGGGAAGTTGACGGCTGACACCGTCGAGCCGTTGTCGGAATAGCGGATCAACTTGGCGGCCACCTCGCGGCCGATGTTCTCCTGCGCTTCAGCCGTCGAGCCGCCGATGTGCGGCGTGAGGATGACGTTGTCGAAGCGGGTCAGCGGCGACTCGAAACGGGCATCGTTGCCCTGCGGCTCGACGGGGAAGACGTCGACGGCTGCACCCCCGATATGGCCGGTATCGAGCGCGCCGGTCAACGCCTCGATGTCGACCACCGTGCCCCGCGAGGCATTGATCAAGTGGCTTCCGGGTTTCATTTTCGCGAGCTGCTGCGGCCCGATCATCCACTGTGTGGCCGGAGTCTCCGGCACATGGAGGGTGACGGCATCGGACGTTTCCAGCACCGCGTCGAGTGAGGGGAGTTGCTTCGCATTGCCCAGCGGCAGCTTGGTCTCGATGTCGTGAAAGACGACTTGCATCCCCAACTGCTCGGCCAGCACGCCGATCTGTGTACCGATATGGCCGTAGCCCACGATGCCGAGCGTCTTGCCGCGCACCTCGTACGACCCTGTGGCACTCTTGACCCATCCGTTGCGGTGCTGAATGGCGTTCTTCTGCGGGATACCCCGCATCAGCATGATGATCTCGGCCAGCACCAGTTCTGCGACGCTGCGAGTGTTGGAGAACGGCGCGTTGAATACGGGGATGCCGCGCAGCATCGCCCTGTCGAGGTTGATCTGGTTGGTGCCGATGCAGAAGGCGCCGATTGCCACCAGCTTCGGCGCCTGCTCCAGCACCTCCGCGGTCAGCTGCGTGCGCGAGCGGATGCCGAGGAAATGCGCGTCGGCGATGGTTTCCACGAGTTCGCTGCCGGTCAACGCCTTGGGCCGCGTGACGACCTGGGTGTAGCCCTCGGCCTGCAGCGCGTCGACCGCGGTCTGGTGGATGCCCTCGAGGAGCACGAACTTAAGCTTTTCTTTTGGAAGGGACAGGCGCTTGTTCATGCTTGTACTGTACGAAGCCCGGCGATACCCTGCGCACGCGCAGGGCCAATGACGGGCACGTCGAATGCTCGCAGCATCAGGGATGTCGGGAGCTTGCTTCATCCTCAATTCCAGCGCAGGCGGCGGTTACGACGAGCGCTGGCTGACGCGCAACGGGGATGCGCTCGGCGGGCTTGGAAGCGATACGCGCGTGATGCTCGCCTGCGGCGGCGATGAAATCCTGAAAGCCGCCCGCGCGGCCGTCAGCGGCGGATGCTCGCTCCTGGTGGCTGCAGGCGGCGACGGCACGGTCAGCGCGGTGGCGTCGCAGCTCGTCAACTCAGGCGT
>DASTGE010000147.1:0-5241 GCA_035719405.1 Burkholderiaceae bacterium | reverse complement strand
ATGTAGTGCGGCGCAAGGGGTCTGTCTCGCCTGCGGCGGCGCGCTCCAGCAGCATTGGAACTTCGTCCGGGTGCTCCTGGCGCAACCGGTCGTCGAGGAAATCGCGGAACAGGTCGTGCAGGCGCAGGGTTCGCTCGGTGCCTTCGAGCACCGAGACAAACAGCTCGCGCCGTTCGATCTCGGCCAGCCGCTCGGCCGCATGCCGGTCGCCTGATACTGCCGCGCAGCGCTCGGGTGTCAGCTCCGACAGCACCGAGCAGCGCAGCAGGAAGTCGCGCAGTTCGACCGGCATCTGTCCGAGGACCTCGGAGGCCAGGTAGTCGAAGACGTGCCTGTCCATGGTGCGGCCACTGCTCGCCCACTCGATGCCCTCGGAAGGCCCGCTTTTAAGAGGCGGGCGCCGGGCGACAACGCTGGCGAGTGCAAGCCGAAGTCCGGCGGCCCATCCGCCCGTGCGCGCCAACAGCAACTCGACGTCGCCTTCGCTCACGGGTCGGGTGTGTCCGGGGGAGAGCAGCTCGCCGAGTTGCAGAACCTCATGCGCATCGAAGCGCAAGTCGGCCATTCGAAACTCGGCCATCTCTCCTGCAGCGCGGAGTCGGCCAAGGGCCAACGGCGGGTCGAACCGGCTGGCCACCACCAGCCCCCAGTGATCGGGCAGGCGTTCGATGAGCAGGTCGAGGAACTCGAACACGGCCGGGTCCTCGGCGCGATGCAGGTCGTCGAGCACGATGAGGCCGCGCGGGATGTCTGTTGCCGCCAGCATGTTGAGCAACTCGTCGGCAACGGCACGACGCTCGCTGCGCGTATGGCCCACGGACGCGCCCAGCGCCTCGGGCGCAATGCGCCATGGCAGGTCGAACGGCTCCAGCGCCGCGAACAGGCATTCCAGCAGACGCTGCAAGTCATCGTCCTCGTCAATCGACACCCAGGCGGGCGCAGGTCCGTCCGACAGACGTTCGATCTGGCGCGTGAGCACGGCCGTCTTGCCGAATCCTGCAGGCGCACACAACACGACCAGCCGGCGAGTGGCGAGCACCTCGGCCAGTTGTGCGTCCAGGGCAGGGCGGGGAATGAGGCCAGCACGGCGGCGTGGCGGCTGGATCTTGGTCCGGGCGAATGTCATCGCGGTCACGAAGGCGCTGCGGAGATTGTGAGCCTCGGGGCATTCATGACGAGCGCGCGCCGGCGGTGGCCTTGCGGCAAGCGTCCGTCACTGCGTGTGACTTTGGTCATAGCTTGTGTGTCGACAGCAGCAGGCTGGTCTCGGTCTGTGCAATTCCATCAATGAGCCGGATCTCGCCGAGCACACGGTCGAAGTCCTCCAGGCTGTCGGCCCGCAATTCCGCGACCAGATCCCAGCGGCCGTTGGTGGTGTGCAGCGCCGTCACATTCGGGTGACCGCGCAGCGCCCGCAGCACCTCGCCCGAGCGGTTGCCTTCCACCGACACGCTCATCAGCGCGCGGATGCGTTGCGGCTCGTGCTGAGGCTTCAGGCGCACCGTGTAGCCGACGATCACACCGTCGCGCTCCAGCCGCGCCAGCCGGTTCTGCACCGTGCCGCGCGCCACCTTGAGCTTCTTGGCCAAAGTGGCAATGGGGATGCGAGCGTTGTCGCGCAACAGCGAAAGCAGTTCTCGGTCGATGTCGTCAAGGCCGGTCACTTTGACTCGAGACGGTTGGCAATCTGCTCAGATTAGCACCCGGCCTGCACGGACTTCTGTCTTCCTGTCGTCTTGCGGGACTTCGAGAAAGCGGTTCTGTCGGTTGAACGCCGCCCGCCCGCTGATCAGCAGCGGCCGTCCTGCTCGTCAATTCGTCCACGTCGGCACTTTGGCTCGGGCGGATGAGCAGTCTGCTCAGGTTGGAACCCGCTTTGCACAGGCTTCTGTCTTCCTGTTGGCTTCACGGGCTTTGAGAATCTGGTTCTTAGCCCCAAGAACCGATTCCCATGACCCGATTCATCGATGTACCCGCGCTGTCGACGCTCGTGAGCGAGATCGGCGTCGAGGGCTTCGTCGAGGACCTCGTCGAGATCCTGCGCGAAGACTTCGTCCGCTGGCATGAGTTTGAAAAGACGGCGCGAGTCGCCAGCCATTCCCCGCTCGGGGTGATTGAGTTGATGCCGGTGTCCGACGCCGTGCGCTTTGCGTTCAAGTACGTCAACGGGCATCCTCGCAACACGGCGCAGGGCCTGTTCACCGTGATGGCCTTCGGAGTGCTGGCCGACGTGGATACCGGCTACCCAGTGCTGCTGTCGGAACTTACCTTGACCACCGCGCTGCGGACCGCGGCGACCTCCGTGCTCGCGGCTCAGGTTCTGGCACGACCAGACTCGAAGGTGATGGCGCTGATCGGCAACGGCGCGCAATCCGAATTCCAGGCGATTGCCTTCCACCATGTGCTGGGCATCGAGGAGATACGGGTCTTCGACGTGGATCCCTACGCGACCGCCAAGCTGGTGCGCAATCTGCGCGGCCTTCCGCGATTGCGAATCACGCTTTGCCGCTCTACGGCAGAAGCGATGAAGGGGGCCGACATCGTGACCAGCGTCACCGCCGATAAGACACGCGCGGCGATCGTCACGCCCGGGATGCTCGAGCCGGGGATGCACCTGAACGCAGTCGGCGGCGACTGCCCGGGCAAGACCGAATTGCATCCGGACGTGCTGCGTGCCGCGCGAGTGTTCGTGGAATACGAGCCGCAGACACGCATCGAGGGCGATATTCAGCAGCTGCCCGCCGACTTCCCGGTCGTGGAACTGTGGCGGGTGCTGAGGGGTGAACACCCGGGACGGCAACGCACTGACGAGATCACCGCGTTCGACTCCGTCGGCTTTGCGCTGGAAGACTACTCGGCCTTGCGTTACGTGCACGCAAAGGCGGTCGAACTCGGCATCGGCGTGGAAACCGAGTTGGTGCCGCCGGCGGATGATCCCAAGGATCTGTTCCGCCACACGCGCACCCGCGCGAAGCTGAAGCGCGCCGCCTGACGCGCGTTCTCAGGCAACGGCGACGGGAATCCCGCCGATGTCGCCAGCGGCGATCTTCGCCTTCCAATGCGCCGGGCCCGTCTGGTGGACGCTGGTGCCCTGCGCATCCACGGCCACCGTCACCGGCATGTCCTTGACCTCGAACTCGTAGATCGCCTCCATGCCGAGGTCTGCGAAGCCGACGACCTTGGCGGCCTTGATGGCCTTCGCGACAAGGTACGCCGCCCCACCCACGGCCATCAGGTAGGCGCTCTTGTGCTTGCGGATCGCCTCGATCGCCGTCGGCCCACGCTCGGCCTTGCCGATCATCGCAATCAGGCCTGTTTGCGCCAGCATCATCTCGGTGAACTTGTCCATGCGCGTCGCGGTGGTGGGGCCGGCCGGACCGACGACTTCGTCGCGTACCGGATCCACGGGTCCCACGTAGTAGATGACGCGGTTGGTGAAGTCCACGGGCAGGGGCTCGCCACGCGCGAGCATGTCCTGGATGCGCTTGTGCGCCGCGTCGCGACCAGTCAGCATCTTGCCTGACAGCAGCAGCGTGTCGCCCGGCTTCCAGCTCGCCACCTCTTCCTGCGTCAGAGTGTTCAGGTCGACCTGGCGGCTCTTATTGTAGTCCGGCGCCCAGTGCACATCGGGCCACAGCGAAAGGCTTGGCGGCTCGAGATAAGCAGGGCCGGAGCCGTCGAGCACGAAGTGGGCGTGGCGTGTGGCGGCGCAGTTGGGAATCATCGCCACCGGCTTGCTCGCCGCGTGCGTCGGATAGGTCTTGATCTTCACGTCGAGCACCGTCGTGAGACCTCCGAGCCCTTGCGCGCCGATGCCCAGCGCATTGACCTTCTCGTACAGCTCGATTCGCAACTCCTCGAGCTTATTCTGCGGGCCGCGCTGCAGCAGCTCGCCCATGTCGATATCGTCCATCAGCGCTTCCTTGGCCAGCAGCATGGCCTTCTCCGCCGTACCGCCCACGCCGATGCCGAGCATGCCGGGAGGGCACCACCCGGCTCCCATCTGCGGCACCGTTTCGAGCACCCAGTCGACCAGGTTGTCGCTGGGATTCATCATCTTGAACTTGCTCTTGTTTTCGCTGCCGCCGCCCTTGGCTGCGACGGTCACGTCGACCGTGTTGCCGGGCACGAGGCTCATGTGAATGACGGCCGGTGTGTTGTCGCGCGTGTTCTTGCGCTCGAAGATCGGGTCTGAGAGCACCGAGGCGCGAAGCACGTTGTCGTGGTCGAGATAGCCGCGGCGCACGCCTTCGTTGACGGCATCTTCCAGCGATCCGCTGAAGCCCTCGAATCGCACGTCCATCCCGATCTTCAGGAAGACGTTGACGATTCCCGTGTCCTGGCAAATCGGGCGCCGGCCTTCGGCGCTCATCTTCGAGTTGGTGAGGATCTGCGCGATGGCGTCCTTCGCGGCCGCCGACTGCTCGCGCTCGTAGGCACGGGCGAGATGGGCAATGTAGTCGGCGGGATGGTAGTAGGAGATGTATTGGAGCGCGGCGGCGATCGACTCTACAAGATGGTCGTGCTTGATCGTTGTCTGCATAGTCTTTGATGGGTAATGATGGTTCCTATATGCGATTATCCCAGATGTCGCTGACGCCTTCTTACATATTTTGGGCGGCACTTGAAACGTTATTCGTTACGCTTCGGCACGCCTTGATTCGCTGCATGATTAGCACAAACGCATCAAGCCCAGCGCTGTACAGTTGAGGCAAAGCAAATTCGGAAGAAGAGTGGAAGCAGAAGGGGTCCGCGCTTTCTTGAGCACCCCTTTGTTTGTCTGCACTGAGCTGGAGTAGTCACGGAAGGAAAATCAGAGAACCGAGTGGCCGACAGCATCGGACTGCACTTTCCCGAGGATGAAACAAATTTCCCAAGTTCAAAGTAGGCGTCTCAGTTTCTGCTTTCTATGTGGCGCACCGCGGCTTGTCTTGCAGAAGCTCATCTATGAGGTAAGCTGCCGAAAAATAGTTAACAAGGTGGAGTATGATTGTCACCGCTGGCCCGAGCTTTTTCACCGGAGTTCGACACCATCGCCCATAAGTGGTTGATCTGTATAGGTCACGCCTTTCAGCGTGCCACTACAACAGGCTGAGTTGGGTGACGGCAGCTGGCTTGTCGAGTCTCAGTGCGGCGTAGACCGCGGCTTGCTCCTTCTGGATAGTGGAGATGCCGGCAATTGGCGCGGCTGCGTTGATGCTGATCGTGTGATGCTGGATTCGGCGCAGCTGAGCCAGCGCC
>DASTGE010000146.1:0-7392 GCA_035719405.1 Burkholderiaceae bacterium | reverse complement strand
AGTGCTCGGGACGGCTGCGGAAAACACAGGTATGCACCCGTGATGCACATCAGCAGCAGAAACGGCAGCAGCCAGAGTCCACTCGCGCGGTGAAGGTCGAAACAGCGACGCTGCAAAGAGCCATTGCGCTTCACACTCAACACCGCGTGCCAGCCCCGGGCAGCACCTTGGCATCGCGGCCATGCGAGCCAGACGCCGCTGACCAGAAGGCCGAGCAGTGCCAGGCCGGCAATACCGACCAGCCCACGTCCGCCATCGCCGCCGAGCAACGAGCGATGGATCTCGTAGAGGGCCGGGATCAGGTGCGGTCGATCTGCGTGCGGCGCGCCCCAATCGCGTGACCCCAGGTACTGCGCACATGCGGCGTCGATGAAGTGCTGACGATGCATGCCGGAAGGCAACTGCTGCCGCACGATGAAGGGGGCGCCAGGCGTCTCGGGCGCGATCACCATGCTGGGCCGGGCACCACCCGTGGCTTGCTCGAACACATGGAGGGCCCGTGAGATCGGCTGGTCGGGGAGCGTGCAGCCCTGACGGGACGCGGAGAACCATGTGGGGTTCAGCCAGGCATCGAGCTCGAAGTGCCACACGAGCGTTGCGCCTGTGAGTCCCTGCAGTGCAATCCAGACGCCGAACGTCAGCGCAACCCAGCGGTGCAGCCAGGAGAAAAAAAGTCGCCGCGTACGCATCAGAAGGTGCGCCGCCAGGTCACGCTCACCGTGCGCCCGCGCCCCGCGAAGAAGTCGTCCTCGATGCCTGACGGGTTTGATTGCGCGTAGTAGCCGATGTACTGGCGATCGAACAGGTTCTCGATCGCAAGGCCCACTTCGCCCCACCGGGTGGACCAGGTCATTGACGCATCCGCCAGCGTGTACCCGTCGAAGTTCTCCTCGAGCTGGGTGGTACCGACCGTGCGACCCTTGTTGATGTGCCGCGGCGCCAGGTGCGAGGCCTGAAGCCGTGCGACCGCGTTCGGCTGAAACGACCAGCGTGCGGAGAGCACGAGCTTGTCTGGCCCTTGCGTGCGTGCGCCCAGGTCCACGTCCATCGGGGCGCCCGGTGAGGCTGCGGTCTTGCCTCGGGTGACCGCATAAGTGCCGGACAAGGTCAGGGCTGCCGACGGCTTCAACTCGCCGGCAAACTCGAAGCCCTTCACGCGCACCGGCAGCCTCTGGACGCTGCCGATGCCGGTGGCGTTGTCCACACGCACCTGACTGCCGAGATCCGACCGTGAGTCGTAGATGGACGCCGTCATGCTGCCCGCCGATCCCCGCCAGCTGATGCCGATCTCACGGTTGTCGGTGAGCACGGGCTGCAGGTCGATCAGCCTGGCGACGGACTGGTTGTCGCGGTTCACAGCGCGCAGCACGAGTCCCGCATCCGGCAGTCCAAAGCCCTCGCCGTATGCCGCGAATACTGACCAGCCGCCGGCGAGGCGCCACACTGCGCCGAGGTTCCTGACCCATTGTTGGAACGAGCGCGCTCCGCCTTGCACCTCCCGGCTGCCATAGGAGGCAAGCGTGCGATAGGTGTCGACAGCAAGGCGCACGCTCTCATGGCGCAGGCCGCCGCGCAAAGTGAATGGGCCACGCTCGTATTCCATTTGAGCGAACGGTGCCGTGCTGTGAAACTTCAACGGCGGCACCCACGTCCGACCCGTCTGCGCGAGGCGCTGCCCCGACGTGTCCGCCAGCAAGTCCAGACCGGTCGTCAGTTCCAGGCCGTGAAGGCCGAGATCGGGTTGCACCCAGGACAGACGCAGCCCTGTCTTGTCGGCGACGATCTCGGATTGATCGAACAGCGTGCCGACGGGCGCGATCGCCGCATCCTGGAACGATGGTGCATTCGCAGCACCGTACAGCGCATGGAAGCGCTGCTTGTAAAGCTGTGCGCTTGCCAGGCCTCCGGCCAGATCCGCATGGCTCCATTCGAGTGAAGCGGTCCGCACGCGATTGCGCGGCGGGATGCCGGCAGGTGTGCCGCGTTCGGTCGAGGTGGGAAGTCCCGTGCTTCGGTCGCCCGCGATGGGCTTCCAGTTGCCGCGGCCAAGAAGGTTGTAGCTGTTCAGGGAGACCTGCAGCCGTTGCTGCGGGTCGATGTCGTATCCGAGCTTGCCGAAGAAGTCGAAGCTGCGGGAATCCTGCGTGTCGCCCTGTGATGTGTCGATGCCGAGTCGCCGACCCTCGCCGTCGACCGCGACGCCCCTGGTTGTCGATCCGAGGTACATCAGCGCATCGAAGCTGCCGTGCTTGTGCTCGACGCGCCAGCCCGCCTTCCATGTTCGATCGCGATGTCTGCCTTGCGTCGAGAGCTTGAGATCGACTGACTGTTGCGTGCCCTCACGCTGCAGCTTGCGGGAGATGTAGTTGATGATGCCGCCCGTCGCGCCCAACCCCTGGACCGCCGACGCACCATTGACCACCTCGATGCGCCCGATGATGCCCGGATCGGCGAAGTACCCCTCGCGAGCCCCATTGCGCAGAGGATTGGTTTGCGGCACGCCATCGAAGAGGATGAGTGCGGTGCGCCCGCGCAGGGATTCACCGAAGCTCGTCAGCTTCTGCCGCGAGGGCGCGTAGCCGGGCACCAGGGTCGCAAGCAGCTGACCGGGGTCTTCGGCAATGAGCAACTGATCGTCGAGATCCTGCCGGCTGATGACGCTGATCGCGCCCGGGATCTTCTCGATCGCCTTGCTGCCGCGCGTGGCAGTCACGACCACCCGCTCGTCGGATGCGCTCCCTCTTATTTCAGCGATGGACTGCGCGAACAGGGACGCTGGAGCCATCAGCGCCGAAGCGGCGAGTACGACGGGAGTCGAGCAGGATGCACCCAACGTTCGAGGAGCATGCCTCGCGATGCAGACAGACGCTCGCGATCGCCCGTCGGCCAAACGATTCTTCGGCTTGTGCAGCACAGTGCTTTTTTCAGAAGTGGCACTGGCTGGCGGCGGCTGGCTGGGTGCGCGGTGTGGAGGGGGAGGTGTCTGTTGCTACTTGGTAAGGATCAGCTTGCCCTGCGCCGTCAGGCGCAGACGGTACACACACTGGCCGTGAACGATCTCGGCTTCCTTGTCGCCGCCTAGGAGTGTCTCCAGGGCAAAGCGACGGAGCGACGCGCGCATGGGCAAGGCAGGGCGCGCTGTTGCGAATGACTCGTCGCGCGAGGGTGGCGAGTCATCCAGTCGCGGGTGCTGATTGGATCGGAACTGCATGGTGCCGCACTTTAATGAGAATAATTCTCATCTGTCAAGCAAAGGCTTTGGGTCGCTGATCGCATTCCGGGTCAAAACAACCTTGTCGAAGCTGCCGCGCAAGGCGCGCCACACGCGCTCTGAGGTCAGCGGCATCTGCACCTTCTGCGCATCACGTCCCAGCCCTGCGCGGTCCAACGCATCGATCACGGCATTGACCACACAAGGCGTCGCCCCGATTGTCCCCAGCTCGCCCACGCCCTTGACGCCCAGCGGATTGGTCTTGCATGGGATCGACTCGTCGAACTCGGTCTTGAAGCCGGTGAAGACGTCGGCATGGGGCAGTGCATAGTCGAGGAAGCTGGCGGTCAGGAGCTGGCCGTTGTCCTTGTCGTACACCACCTGTTCCGACAGGGCCTGCCCGATGCCCTGCACTGCGCCGCCCTCGATCTGCCCTCGCACGATCACGGGGCTGACGATGCGGCCGATGTCGTTCACCGAGGCATACGCCACGATGTCGACCCGGCCTGTGTCCGGATCGATCTCGACCTCGCAGACATGGCACGCGTTGGGCCAGCTGGGTCCCGCGACTTTGGTGGTGGACCGCAGGGAGATGCGTTGTTCGGGCTGTGTGGCCGCCAGGTCAAAAAGGCCGATGCCGAGGTCGGTGCCGGCGACTGCGAATCGTCCGTTTCGATACTCGATGTCGGCCGCCGGCGCTTCGAGGGCCTGTGCCGCCATCTGCCGACCCTTGTCGACCGTCTCCTCCGATGCCGCATGCACCGCAGAGCCGGCCGTGAAGAGCGATCGCGATCCCGCACTGCCGAAGCCATTGGCCCGGTCGGTGTCGCCCTGCACGATGCGGATGCGGTCGATCGGCACGCCGAACACGTCGACGGCGAGCTGCGCGTAGCTCGTCTGGATGCCCTGGCCCATCTGCTGTGTGGCCGTGGCGATTTCAATGAAGCCGTCCGCGCTCACGTCGACGGTGACCGTCTCCTCGAACGCATTGCCGCTGGTCCATTCCATGAACGTCGCGATGCCGCGCCCGCGCAGCTTTCCGCGCGTTCTCGATTCTGAAGCGCGCGCCTCGAAGCCTTTCCAGTCGGCCAGTGCCAGCCCCTGGTCGAGAATCTTCTCGAACTCGCCACTGTCGTAGGTCTGGCCCATGGCGTTGGTGTAGGGCATCTGCTGCGGCCGGATCATGTTGCGACGACGCAGCTCCGCGGGGTCGATCTTCATCTCGCGCGCTGCGGCATCCATCAACCGCTCGATGATGTAGATCGCCTCGGGGCGACCGGCGCCACGATACGCTCCGGTCGGCGCCCGATTGGTCATCACTGCATCGAACTTCAGATCGATCGTGGGGATGTCATAGATGCTTGTCGACACCCAGGGTCCGACGAGGATCTGGATCACGATACCCGAGGCGGTGGCATACGCGCCGACATTCGCGAGCGAACGCAGGCGCAGCGCAAGCACCTTGCCGTTCCCGTCGAGCGCCAGCTCGGCCCGGCTCACCACATCACGCCCATGGACCGCGGAGAGGAACTCCTCGATCCGATCGGCCTGCCAGCGCACCGGGCGCTGCAGCGTGCGGGCGGCAAAGCCAATCACCACGTCCTCCGGGTAGATGCCCGTCTTCATGCCGAATCCGCCGCCCACATCACCGACCAGCACGCGCACCTGCTCAGGTCGCAGGCCGAACGCCGTGCAAAGCCCCGTGCGCACGCCGGTGGGCATCTGGCTCGACAGGCGCATCACGAGCCGGCCTTCCTCGGGGTAGGCGAGCACGCTGCGCGGCTCCATGGGGCTCGGTGCGAGCCTCTGGTTCACGATCTCCAGTGAAACCTTGTGCGCGGCGGCGTGGAATGCCGCCTCGGCTGCAGCCTCGTCGCCATGGTGCATGCCCGCCGCGATGTTGTCAGGCGCCTCGGGGCAAAGGGCCGGCGCGTTCCCGGACGTGGCTGTCAGCACGTCGGTGACCGAAGGCAGTTCCTCGTAGTCGACCCACACTGCATCTGCTGCAGCACGCGCGGCGTGACGCGACTCGGCTACCACGGCCACCACAGGCTCGCCGACGTGACGAACGGTATTGAGTGCGAGTGCGTGCCGCAGGGGTGTTGCCAACTTGCGCCCGTCGCGTCTTTGGAAGCCCTGTGCCGTCATTGGCTTGACGCCGGCCTGATCCAGGTCCGCGCCCGTGATCACCGCCAGCACGCCCGGCATTTCCTTGGCGGACGCGGTATCGATGGAGGCGATTCGCGCATGCGCGTGAGGCGAACGCAGAAACACCAGGTACGACTGCCCCGGCATCGCCACGTCGTCGGTGTAGCGGCCCTTGCCCGCGACCAGCGCCGGATCCTCGATGCGTCGGACTGCATGTCCTGATCCGAAGCGCCCCGGTTCGAAGACGGCGTTCATGCTCCGGCCCTCTGGCCACTGATCATCTCGGCTGCCTGCTTCACCGCCTTCACGATGTTCACGTAGCCCGTGCAGCGGCACAGATTGCCTTCAAGCGCGTGCACGATCTCGTCGTCTGTTGGCCGCGGGTTCTTCCGCAACAGACAGGTGGCGGTCATCATCATCCCCGGTGTGCAGAAGCCACATTGCAGGCCGTGGCAGTCGATGAAGGCCTGCTGGACCGGATGGAGCGTGCCGTCCGCCCGTGCGAGGCCTTCGACCGTCGTCACCTGCCGGCCCTCGGCCTGCACCGCAAGCAGGGTGCAGCTTTTCACCGATTCGCCATCGACCAGGACGGTGCAGCAACCGCACTGGCTGGTGTCGCAACCGACGTGGGTTCCTGTGAGCCCGAGGGGACCCCGGAGCACGTCCACGAGCAGGTCGTGGGGCTCCACATCGGCCTGAACGGCCTGCCCATTCGCCGAAAAGCTCAAGTTGCTCATGCGAGTCCCCGAGTGAAACAGGGCATGCTAGCTCTGAACTGTCTGCAGCTCAGGCTGCAAGCCGCCTGTCCCCGCCCGGCGTCGGGCCGCCTTAAGCGGGCTTGCGCACGCCTGTCTCGAAGATCTCAGAATCGGAACTTCGTCTGACCTCGAAAGACCCCGATGCCCGACACCCGCGACGCAACAACGAAGATCCTCGGCCTGTGCGGCAGTCTGCGGGCACAGTCGTACAACCTTGCCGCGCTGAAGACGGCCGGCGAGTTGATGCCCGAGGGCATGACGCTGGAAATCGGCTCGATTCGAGAACTGCCACTTTACGACGCCGACCTCCAGGCCAAAGGCTTGCCGGAGCCGGTGACACGGCTGTCCGATCAGATTCGGGCGGCTGACGCGGTGTTGATCGCCAGCCCGGAATACAACTTCTCGGTGCCGGGGGTGCTCAAGAACGCGATCGACTGGGTGTCACGCGTGAAGGATCAGCCCTTCAACGACAAGGCGGTGGCCATCATGGGGGCGTCGATGGGTCCGCTGGGCACGGGGCGCATGCAGTACGATCTACGCAAGATCCTGCTGTTTCTCAATGCCAACGCACTCGTGAAGCCCGAGGTCTTCATCGGCTCCGCGCAGACGAAGTTCGACGAACAAGGCCGGCTCACTGACGAGTCGACCCGGAAGTTCATCGCCGACCAGATGCAGGCGCTCCGGCGCTGGGCGCAGCGGATCAACGGCTCGCGGCAGGCAGTCGGCTAAAAAAAAAGAGGGCGAAACAAGCCGCTCGGATCATCGGCGGGCGGAACAGCCTGTCTTGCTGAGATGCCGGCCGCGACGGGGACGATCCCCGTTCGCATCGCTGGTCACTCGCTGTCGGTTACGCTGCCTTCCGGGCTGCCGCTGGTCGGGGTGCCGCTCGAATCGCCACTGGTGCTGGCCTCGATCTCCTTGCAGGAGGGAGCGCAGACGAACTGCGTCTTGCCCAACAATTTGCGTGCCTTCAATGAGCTGCGCTGTCGATGCTTGCCACAGAGGAAACACGACATGCTGGCTGCGCTGAACGCACCCACGGAGGCGAAGGGGGAACCGGAGGCTTTCTTCTGGTAGCGCAAGCCGTCGGCGCCGATGGTGGTCTTGACGATCTCTTTGGCCATGCCGATATTATCCCAGGAACGGGCCAAGGCGGTTAGCTCAAAGAATTGCACGCATCGCGGAAGGGCCCCGGCGTGTCGAACGGCACGGCTGAACCTGTCTGTTCGCTTCAGTTGGTCGCCGTCAACGACAGTGTGTCGGTGTTGACGATCA
>DASTGE010000145.1:0-3381 GCA_035719405.1 Burkholderiaceae bacterium | reverse complement strand
CGCCCGGCGTTTCTGCGTGACGGAAGTAGCCCTTCCACCCCATCAGATACTTTCCGATCGGTTTGCATATCTGCGCGAGGCTGCGTCCGGCGCTGCGCCGGGTCAGCTCACGCACACGCTCCTTCATGCGTTCGATGGCCTGTGGTGCCACGCGCCGCCTGATCGTCCGTCCCGCAGCGACCCAGAACGAGAAGCCGAGGAACTTCGATGCCGTGGCGCGTCGCACCTTGCTCTTGGTTTCGTTGACGCGGAGCTTCAGCTTCCCGAACAGCTTGCGCAGCGAGGTCATCACCCGCTCGCCCGAGCGCTGTGTCCGAACGTAGACGTTCAGATCGTCGGCGTAGCGGACGAAGGCATGGCCGCGCCGCTCCAGCTCCTTGTCGACTTCGTCCAACAGCACGTTGGCCAGTAGCGGCGACAGCGGGCCGCCTTGCGGCGTCCCCTCATCGCGCTCGATCACCACCCCGTTTGCGAGCACGCCCGCATTGAGGTAGCGGCGGATCAGCCGCAGCACCCGACGATCCGCTATCCGTCTGACCAGCCTTCCCATCAGGATGTCGTGGTTGACCCGGTCGAAGAACTTCTCCAGGTCGATGTCCACGACAAAGCTGCGGCCTTCCTGCACATAGGCTTGCGCGCGACGCACCGCGTCGTGCGCGCTCCGTCCGGGTCGGAAGCCATAGCTTGCGTCCGAGAAGGTGGGGTCGAACAGCGGTTGCAGGACCTGCAGCAGGGCCTGCTGGATGAACCGGTCGAGCACGGTCGGGATGCCGAGCTCACGCTCGCCCCCGCCGGGCTTCGGGATTGCCACCCTCTTCACCGGCTGCGGCTGGTAGCGGCCGGCGAGCAGTTCCTCGCGCAGCCGCACCCAGTGCACACGCAGATGATTGGGCAGTTCTTCGACCGTCATCCCGTCGAGGCCGGGACTTCCCGCATTCTGCCGAACACGCTTCAATGCGGCCTGAAGGTTCCGGCGTTCGCACACCTTTTCCATCAGATCGCTGCTTCCTGGGCGCTCGGGTCCACTGCCAGTCAGGGGCGCTTCCACACGCACGATCCGCTCCGACGGTTTCACCGCCTCGGCCGATCCTGCGCCCGGGTCTTGGTCCGGCTTCCGTGGCATAATTCCCCCGAGGTGCATGGGCGTCTCGCCCTCTCCATCGTTCGGCCCTTCACGGCTTGCACCGCTACTACGGCCTCTGCTGACTTCTCGCTCCAACGGCCGTGCGACCGGTGTCGCCCTTTCGGGCATAAGGCGAGATCTCCCCGGGTAAGACCATTGACCGTCGCTGCACGACCGCCGGATCTACGCCGCCTTGCCTTGATCACAACGGCTTCGCGGCTCCTGGCCCGCTCGCCCTGCTCGGCTCCGCCTCATATCCGGTTCCTGTTCGTCGGCCCGCAGCTTCGTTCCCCGCTTCCTTCACGCCGTCCTCGCGGCCCGACGCTCTGCGGTTCGCTTCGCTCGCTGTGATCAGCTCACGGGAGGACTTCCACCTCCAAGTCAATGCCCATGCCGGGCGCACCAGGGAAGACCGGGCGCCGGCTGGCACCCGCGGTCCACTGTGCTGAACGTTTGCACACGCAATGCACAGCGGCATACAGGTGAAGCCGGAAACAACCCGGCCTTCCCTGCGCAGTGGCTTTACGGCTTATGCCGCGCTCTTGTGTCCGCAAAACATGCCAGAATATGCGAACGGGCGGTTCTGACCAACCGCCCGTCGCTGAATCTGAGCCCGATCGCGCTCAAAGGCCTCGAGAGCCTGTCGAGGAGCGAGGGACAGATCCGGTGGTCTTCCTCAACCCGAACAGTTGCATGGGCTTCGAGCCCGAACCGAGCAAGGAAGGGAGTGGATGATGGCACAAAACGAGGTTGTTGTCGTCGGTATCGATGTGGCCAAGGACAAGGTGGACGCGTGCATTCGCGCGTTGTCGCAACGGCAGACGTTTCCAAGCACCGCGGAGGGGCGGCGCGCGCTGATCCGCTGGCTTCGCCAACACAAGGTCGGCAAGGCAGCCATGGAGGCTTCCGGCGGCTACGAGCGGGACTGGGCCAAGGCGCTGCGTGAGGCCCGCATCGAAGTCCGGATCGTCGACCCGAAGCGGGTGCGCAACTTCGCCCGATCGGCCGGACGGCTCGCCAAGAACGATACGATCGATGCGGAGATGATCGCCTGGTTTGCCGAGACCTTCACCGACGCGCCGGGCCAGGCCAGCGATGCGGCACGAGATGAGCTGGCGCAGATCGTCAATGCGCGTCAGGCCCTGCTCGAGCTGCAGACCAGCCTGCAAAACAGGAGCGAGCATGCCACACCGGACGTCGTGCAGAAGATGCAGGCGCGGCTCTTGAAGAAGATCGCCGGCGAAGTTGCCAAGCTCGAGGCAGCGATCGCAGTCCTGGTCAAGGCCACACCGCATTTGGCCGAGTTCGCCGAGATCATCGAGAGCGTGCCGGGGCTCGGCAAGGTATCGTCCGCCGGCCTGGTCGCGGCGATGCCGGAACTCGGCCAGGTGAGCAACAAGGTCGCCGCTGCCCTGCTGGGGGTCGCGCCTTACGATGACGATAGCGGCCAACGGCGAGGCGACCGCCACATCAAGGGCGGACGCCGCAAGGTCCGCAACCTCTTCTACATGGCTTGTCTCGGGGCCGCGACCCGGCATAACCCCGTGATCAAGGCCTTCTATGATCGCCTGATCGACAAGGGCAAGGCGAAGAAGGTTGCGCTCACCGCCTGCATGCGCAAGCTCATCGGCATCCTCAACACCATGATCGCGCGGCGCCAGAAATGGGATGCTAGTCGTTACAAACTGAGCGACCCCGCTCGGCTTCCGCCGAGCGCATGCCCAGCCTAAAGACCGGTGAGCGGATGGGGTCAAGGCCGCCAGCCGCCGAAGGCGGTGGCGCGCAGCGCCAGCCTTGAGCCCGGCCGATCACCGGTCTACGTCAACACAGTTGCTCCTCGGCGACGAATTCTTGTCTGTCACCGTCGCCTCGCGAATTAGCGATGCATCGAAGTCCGGTTGGCTCGATGCACCTCCGCAAGGCTTGGCTGTAGCAACGACAGCCAGGACCACACGGTTTTGCCGTACGCAGCAGCATCGTTCGTCACGCGGCGTGAAGCACTCACGGGGGTCGGCTCAATCCTCTGCCCGCCCTGCGCTTCACCTTCCGCGCCGACGCTGCCCGCGTCCACCGCAACCCGGCCCGCGGATCGTGACGACGTACGACCGCCCCTTTCGTGGATCAGGATGCGACCATCCATACGCTAATTCCGAATTTCGGTAAAGTGGAATATATTAGCGTGAGCATCTTGACACGTCGGGCAAAACACCCCCTCGCCGTCAGGCCCTGACCTCCTGCCGCTGGAACAGCACGTAACC
>DASTGE010000144.1:0-2122 GCA_035719405.1 Burkholderiaceae bacterium | reverse complement strand
CGCCAGGGCCGTGGTCAACGCGACGGGCGTGTGGGTCGATGCCCTTCGCCAGGCCGCCTTGGCCTCCAAGGGTGAGGCGGTATCGCCCATCGTGCGTGCCAGCCAGGGGATCCATCTGGTCGTGTCGCGCTCACGCCTGCCCATCGACGATGCGATCCTGGTGCCGCGTACTGCCGACGGCCGGGTCCTGTTCGCCGTTCCTTGGCTCGGTTCCACGGTGGTCGGCACCACGGACACCCCGCGCAACGACGCTCCCGCCGAGCCCCGGCCGTTCAAGGAGGAAGTGACATTCCTGCTCGCGCAGGCGCAGCACGCGCTCGGCGTGACACTGCGTCCCGAGGATGTGCGCAGTGTATGGGCGGGCCTGCGCCCGCTGGTGAGCCCGCCGTCGCAGGCCAAAGCCGCGACCAGCTCGCTCTCACGTGAGCACGTCGTCCTGCGTGACACTGCGGGCCTGTTCACGGTCACCGGCGGCAAGTGGACCACCTACCGCAGCATGGCCGAGGAGGTCCTGGAGCGCATGCAAAGCGCGGGCGACATTTCCCCGCCGCCGGCCGGCCCTTGCGACACGCGCGAGCACCGGCTCGTCGGCGCGCCCGCGGCGGATGTCAAGCCTGTCAGCCTGTCGGCTGCGCCTGGGCCGCACCTGTGGGGCACCGAAGCCGCCATGCTCCAGACACTGCCGGGCGCCAGGCGTGTCCTCGGCGCGGGCTTGACCGAAGCCATGGTGCGATTTGCCGCACGGGAGGAATGGGCAGTCACCGTGGAAGACATGCTCGCGCGACGGTGGCGACTCCTCTTCCTCGACGCGAGGGAAGCTGCGCGCCTTGCCCCGCGGGTCGCGCCCTTGCTGCGCGAGGAATCGTGCATCGATCCCCGGCTCGACGAGTTTCTGGCACTTTGCGAACAGTACCTGCTCCCGAGCGAGTGGGTGTTCGAGCAACTGTTGGAGGAAGTGCCATCCTGAGCGTGCTGCTCGATGCGGCAACAATCAAGCACAGCGGGCCGGGAATTTCCCTCGTCATCATGGGTCCGATCAGGAAAAGGAGATGAAGATGGCTCGACGGCTGAATCACGATGTGCGGTGCGTGGTCGAAGCGGCCAACATCGTGGGCGAATCACCTGTATGGTCGACCCGTGAGCAGGCGCTGTACTGGGTGGACATCCTGGCGCCCGCCGTGCACCGATGGACGCCGGGCACGGGAGAAGGCTGCACGTGGAGCATGCCTGCCGCGGTCGGCAGCATCGGACTGCGCGCAGCAGGAGGTCTTGTCGCGGCTCTGCGCACCGGCTTCCATCTGGTCGATACCGACACCGGGATGCTGACGCCCTTGGTGAATCCCGAGCCGGACCGGCCAACGAATCGGCTCAACGACGGCAAGGTCGCCCCGGACGGCAGCTTCTGGGCCGGCACGATGGACGACCGGCCGGAGAAGGAGCCCGTTGGCAGCCTCTACCGGCTCGGGCCTGACCACCACTGCACACGCATGGCCACCGGCTTCAAGATCTTCAACGGGCTCGCATGGAGCCCCGACGGGCGCACGCTCTATCACTCCGATTCGCGCGTGGCGACCATCTGGCGTTATTCCCACGATTCGGGCAGCGGCCGACTTGGCGCGCGAGAAGTGTTCGTCGCAATGCAGCCGGATTGGGGGCGGCCGGATGGCGGGGCGGTCGATGCCGAAGGGTGCTATTGGGGCTGCGGCATCGGAGCCGGCCGGATCAATCGCTTCAGCCCGAAAGGCGAGCTGCTCGAATGGATCGAGCTGCCGGTGACGCATCCGACGATGCCATGCTTCGGCGGACCGGAGTTGAAGACGCTTTACGTGACTTCACTGCGCCAGAACTTGACGGCCGAGCAGCTGCAAGCCACGCCTTTGGCCGGAGCGGTATGGCAGATCGACGTGGATGTTGCCGGCACGCCGGTCGGGCTGTATGAGGGTTGAGCGCATCCAAAATCGATTCGTCCAAACTCTTCTTGTGCCCAACCCATGTCCTCCGCTTACCCCTTCGTCGTAATCGTTTAGTCCCCCTGACTCGATGCACAATGCGTCTCCATCCAAATGACGAGGGCAAGCGAGCTGACGGGGCATGGCGAAGCTGAGCGATCACGATCTGAAGC
>DASTGE010000143.1:0-7605 GCA_035719405.1 Burkholderiaceae bacterium | reverse complement strand
ATCGACCGAATGGCTCAACACCAGCTGAGGCGGTGGCGGACCGGCGAGGTAGTGCTGCGCGATGAAGGCCTCCAGCACCTGCACTTCGGGCGCGCAGGCGTCGGCGCGCTCCTCGGCCTGTGCGGCACTCAATGCGGTCGCTTCCTCGACGTGAGTGGGAAAGAAGCAGCGGTCGCCCAGGTGACGCATGCCCCGCACCATCGCGAGGTTGACGCAGGCGTGGCCGCCATGAACACGGACGGCAATGATGTCGACGTCCTTGTCGGTTGCAGTGAGTGAACTGGCCTCCACTGACTGCTGGTGCAACACCCGAGACAGGGCATGAATCTGGTTGCGCACCTCGGCGGCCTTCTCGAATTCCAGCGACTCGGAATAGGCGAGCATCTGCGCCTGCAGCGCATCGATCACCTCCTGCTGCTCGCCGAGCAGAAAGCGCTCGGCATTGGCCACGTCGCGCTGGTAGTCCTCGTGGGAGACAAAGCCGACGCAAGGCGCCGAGCAGCGGCGGATCTGGTAGAGCAGGCAAGGCCGGGTGCGGTTGCTGAACACCGTGTCCTCGCAGGTGCGCAACCGGAACACCTTCTGGATCAGCTGGATCGTCTCCTTCACCGCCCATGCCCCCGGGTACGGGCCGAAATAGCGGTGCTTGCGATCCACGGCACCCCGGTAGTAGGCGACGCGCGGAAAGGCCGGATGCGATACGAGCTTCAGGTAGGGATAGCTCTTGTCATCGCGGAACAGGATGTTGAACCGCGGATTGAGCGTCTTGATCAGGTTGTTCTCGAGCAGCAGGGCCTCGGCCTCGCTGCGTACCACCGTCGTTTCGAGCCGGGCGATCCGGCCCACCATGTGCCCGATTCGGGTTCCGCCATGATCCTTGTGGAAATAGCTCGAGACCCGCTTCTTCAGGTTGCGCGCCTTGCCCACGTACAGCACGCCGCCCTGAGAGTCGTAGTACCGATAGACGCCGGGCAGGCTCGGCAAGGCTGCGACTTCAGCAAGCAGCCGTTCGCGCGTGGCGCAGACGTCCGCAGGCGGGACGGCATCGGTAACGGTCGGCAACGGTTCGGTCGTCATGGATACCTTGGAATTGTGCCGCTTCGATAAGGAGGCGCTGGACAATTCCCCGCGAGGGCACGCGCCTCGATTTGGGCTGGGATGCAAGGCGCAAAGCACAGCCATAGCCCAAGCCATGGCGCACATTTGCAACGCCGCAGACCGCCCAAGGCGAGGATGCGCGACGCGCGAAGGAATTGTTCAGCGCCTCCATAATCGTCAAGATGCGCTGGGATCTGTTCTGCCGCGTCATTGACAACCTCGGCGACATTGGAGTGTGCTGGCGACTGGCGGCAGACTTGTCGTTTCGTGGCGAGAACGTGCGACTGTGGATCGACCACCCGGAGCCACTTTCCTGGATGGCGCCGGGCGGAGCCGCCGGGGTCGAAGTGCAGCACTGGACCGAACCTGTGCCCGATCTTGCACCGGGCGAAGTCGTCATCGAGGCCTTCGGCTGCGACCCGCCACCCGCGTTCATCCGCCGCATGGTCGGGGCGCAACGGCGCCCGGTCTGGATCAATCTCGAATACTTGAGCGCGGAAGACTATGTCGAGCGAAGCCACGCCCTGCCTTCGCCACAGATGGCGGGCCCAGGCGCAGGTCTGACCAAGTGGTTTTTCTACCCCGGCTTTTCGTCACGAACCGGAGGATTGATCAGGGAGCCCTGGCTGGAGGCAGAGCGCCTGCGGTTCGATCGAAGATCCTGGCTTTCCAGTCTGGGAGTGCAGCGTCGCGAAGGCGAGCGTGTGCTGAGTCTGTTCTGCTACGACAACGCCGCCATGCCCTCCCTGCTGCGCTCTTTGTCGACGGAGCCGACGCTTGTGCTGCTCACCCCCGGCCCGGCACAACACGGAGCCGCCGCGGTACTCGAACGTGACGGCACGCTGGGTCGCCTTCGCTCGGTCGCCCTGCCCTGGCTTTCCCAGGCCGATTACGACCGCCTGCTGTGGAGCTGCGACCTCAACTTCGTCCGTGGCGAAGATTCTTTTGTCCGCGCCCAGTGGGCGGGCGTTCCCTTTGTGTGGCACATCTATCCGCAGCACGATGGTGCCCACGCGGCCAAACTCGATGCCTTCCTCGACCGTTGGCTGGCCGGCGAACCGGCATCGCTGGCTGCCGGCGCGACAAGCCTGTGGCATGCCTGGAACGGCCTGTGCGTGTGGCCGGCTGCCCTGCCCCCATATCCGGATTGGGCCGCCGCCTGCACGAGATGGCGTGAAAGGCTGCTGCACCAGGACGATCTGACGACCCAGTTGCTGCGCTTTGTGGAGCGCAAGGGTTAGAATCGACGGCTTTTCGCGCATTCGCTCCGGACTTTCTTAGAGCGTTCGGCTGAAGGAACGCGCTTTCCAATCCGTCCCCCCGGTCACGCGTTCTCGCGACGCATTTTTTCGCTACAGCTTTCGCTTCACCTCTGGCTATGAAACTCGCTCAGGAAATCCGCGCCGGCAACGTCATCATGCAAGGCAAGGACCCGATGGTGGTCCTCAAGACTGAATACAGCCGCGGCGGACGCGGTGCCGCCACCGTCCGCATGAAAATGAAGAACCTGCTCAACGGCGCTGGCGCCGAAGTGGTGTTCAAGGCCGACGACAAGATGGACCAGATCGTGCTCGACAAGAAGGAGTGCACGTACACCTACTTCGCCGACCCGATGTACGTCTTCATGGACAGTGACTACAACCAGTTCGAGGTCGAGGCCGAGAACATGGGTGACGCGATCAGCTACCTCGAAGACAACATGCCGGTCGAGGTGGTGTTCTACGACGGCAAGGCCATCTCCGTCGAACTTCCGACCACGGTGGCCCGCCAGATCAACACCGAACCCGCCGTCAAGGGTGACACTTCGGGCAAGGTCATGAAGCCTGCGCGCCTCGTGGGCACCGGTTTCGAGATCTCGGTGCCGCTGTTCGTCGAAGACGGCGACAAGATCGAAATCGACACCCGCACGCACGAGTACCGCAAGCGCGTGTGAGCGCGGAGCGCTCACATGCGCCTGGGGCGGAGAATGTCTTGGCTCCCCCTGCGGGTTCTGGCTTGATGGATGAAGCCGGCCTTTGGGCCGGCTTTCTTGCTATTGAGGGATGAGGTTTGAGGGCATTGTGCCGGCGCGCATCGTCTTTGATGACGGTGTGCCGTTTGCGCCGGACTTCGGAGATGTCTATCACGCCCGCGCTGGAGCCCTGGAGCAGGCCCGGCATGTCTTCCTGGGCGGCAATCAGCTTCCCGTTCGTTGGCGGGCGCGAGAACGATTCGTCGTACTCGAGACGGGCTTCGGCCTGGGCAACAACTTCCTGGCCACATGGGCTGCGTGGCGCGACGATCCGCAGCGCTGCTCGCGATTGAGCTTCATCTCGATCGAAAAACATCCGCCCGTCCGGAACGATCTCTCCCGCGCACTGTCCACGTCGCCGCTGCCCGAGCTGGCCGCCCAGCTGGTCGATGCGTGGCCGCCGCCGGCGCCGAATCTGCATCGGCTGGCCTTTGAGTTCGGCAGGGTCGAGTTGCTGCTGGCGCTCGGCGACGTTTCTTCGTGGCTGCCCGAAATCGTGGCCGACGTCGACGCGTTCTATCTCGATGGATTCGCGCCCGCGCGCAACCCGGAGATGTGGAATCGCCGTGTGCTGAAGGCGCTTGGCCGGCTTGCGGCTCCGGGCGCAACAGCCGCAACCTGGAGCGTGGCACGCGAGGTGCGGGACAGCTTGGCCGAGGTGGGCTTCGCGGTGCAGCGGGCACCGGGATTCTCGGGGAAGCGCGAAATGACGGTTGCCCGCTACGCACCGACCTTCGTGCCGCGCCGGCCTCCCTCGCGCCTGGCGGCCGCTTCGCGAGCACGCGAGGCAATCGTGATCGGGGCGGGACTCGCAGGCGCTTCGGTGGCGAAGGCGCTTGCTTCCCGCGGCGTTCAGTGCACCGTCGTCGACCGGCATCCAGTGCCTGCGGCCGAGGCTTCCGGAAATCCCGCGGGGCTGTTCCATGGCATCGTCACGCCGCATGACGGCGCTCACGCACGCTTCAACCGCTCTGCAGCGATGCATGCCGAGCGGGAGTACAAGGCGCTGGTCGCTTCTGGGCAGGTATCGGGGTCAACTCAAGGCATGCTGCGAATTGACGAGACGCCCTTTGCCCGGCTGGAGGCGATTGCGCAAGGGCTGGGCCTGCCGCAAGCCTATGTGCGCGCCGTGGATGCCAACAGCGCGCACACGATGGCGGACACCGGCCTTGCGGGCGGCGGGTGGTTCTATCCGGGCGGCGGGTGGCTGTCTCCGGAAGCCCTCGTCCGGCATTGGCTACAGCAACCCGGCATTCGCGTTCTGACCGGCATCGAGGTCGCTTCAGTGCAGCGCGTGGCGGAAGCCTGGCGGCTGTTGGATGCCTTCGGACGTGTGATCCTGGAGGCACGGCTGCTGATCCTGGCGCCGGGTGTCGGCTTCGGACGGCTGCTGCCGGCCGCAACTGACTGGCCTTTGAACAGCGTGCGGGGCCAACTCACCCTCGTGCCAAAGGGAATGCTGCCGATACCACGCCTTCCGCTTGCTGGTGCCGGCTACGCGATCCCGCTGCCCGACGGCCGATTGTTATTTGGAGCCACCTCGCAACCCGGCGACACATGGCCGGACCCAAGAGCGGCTGATCACGAGCAAAACCTTCGCCAGCTCGCACGGCTCCTGGCAACGGATGTCAGCGTTGATGCGGGAGCGCTCGAAGGACGCGTCGGTATGCGACTCGTTGCTGACGACCGACTGCCCGTGCTTGGCCCTGTGCCCATCGAGTCGCCTTCGGGCAGGCTCGATCAGGCACGGTTCGTCGCAAGACAGCCTGGGCTGTTTGTACTCGCCGCCCTCGGCTCGCGCGGCATCACGTGGGCGCCGCTGACCGGCGAAATTGTGGCGGCATGGATCGAAGGGGCGCCGCTGCCGATTGAGGCAAGCCTGCTCGATGCAATAGACGTTGCACGCTTCATCGTGAGACAAGCGCGAAAACCGAGTTGACAGTTGCCTTCAAACTGTTGAGGGTGCGGCCAATAAACACATGACTGAGTACAGGATGCGCCGGACTTGCTAAGCGAGCGTCTTCCGCAAATTCAGCGGGACCCTCAGCCCAGAATCTATCGCCACATTCTGCGTGCCCGGCGTTTTCACTTCAGCCCAGACATGGCAACTGTCGAAAACCAATTCCACCTTCTCAGCTGAAGGACGATCTGCCTTCTTCGCAAGGGAAAGGGGATTGCTGGCCGAACATCAGCGCGTTTCCGTCCACCCCCCACCCAGCGCCCGGTACACCGCAATCCGGTTCTGCACCAACGCAAGCTGCGTCTGAACGACCGCCTGTTGCGCAGTGAACAGCGAGCGCTGCGCGTCGAGCAACTCCAGCGAACTCGCCGCGCCATATCTCATGCGCAATTCAGACAACCGGAAGCGCTGACTCTCTGCCGCCTCTTGCGCCAACACCGCATGCAATTGCTCGTCCAGCGTGGCACGGCCCGCAAGCGCATCGGCGACATCGCGGAAAGCCGACTGAATTGCACGTTCGTATTGGGCGACCGCGATATCGCGCGCCGCCTCTGTTGCCCGGAGATTTGCGCGATTGCGGCCCGCATCGAACAGCGGCTGCACGAGTTGAGGGGCAAAGGTCCAGCCGATCGAGCCGCTGAACAGATTGGAAAGCTGGCTGCTCGCCACACCGACGCCGCCTGTGAGCGTAATGCGCGGCCAGAATGCGGCGCGGGCCGCCGCAATGCTGGCATTGGCCGCCATGAGTTGCTGTTCAGCCTGGGTGACATCCGGCCGGCGCAAGAGCACGTCGGACGGCAAGCCGGCAGGCACGTCGGGCAGCGCCTGGGCGTCCAGCGGCGCCTGGGGTGGCATGTCGGCCGGCAGCGGCTGGCCGAGCAGCAGTTCGAGTGCATCCTGGTCGAGCGCGCGCTGGCGCTGCTGCTGCACCAGTGCGACCCTCGCCTGCTCTACCAGCGTGCGCGCGAGTTGCACATCGAGATCTGAAGCGGCACCGTTGTCGAAGCGCAATTGCATGAGCTTCAGCGATTCCTCGCGCGTGGCCAGCGTGCTGCGCGTCAGCGCAATGAACTGGTCATCGCCGGCCAGCGCGTAGTGCAGGTTCGCAACCGACGCGATGAGCGCGATCTGTGCGGCTTTGCGGGCCTCCTCGGTCGCGGCCAGCTGAGCCAAAGCAACATCGGTCAGCGAGCGCACGCGGCCGAACAGGTCGAGTTCGAATGACGAGACGGTGAATCCCGCCGAGTAGATGCTGGTGCTCCTGCCGTTCGCGGCCGGCTGGCGGTTGCCGGCAGCGCCAACACCCACCGTGGGGAACAGATCGGCCCGTCTCAGCCCCACCTGTGCCCGAGCCTGCTCGATGTTCAGCACCGCCACGCGCAGATCGCGATTGTTCGCAAGCGAGATTTCGATCATCCGGGCCAGCCGCGGCTCGGTGAAGAACTGTTGCCACGGCAGATCGGCGGCAGGCACTCCGTTTTCGGCGCCGACCAACGGAAACTGCGGCGCCACCGGCGGCAGCGGGCGCTCATACCGCGGTTGCAGGTTCATGCAGCCGGTCAGCGAGCCCAGTGCGAGTGCGGACCCGAGGGCCAGCACGGTCAGACCCACTCTCATGCCGGCTCCCCCTTGCCCTGCACAGCGCCAGGCGCCGGCGGCCGGGCATCATCCTGGTCGAGCCGGTGCGCATACAGCCTGCGCTGCCGCTCGCTGCCGGGGAAGAGCCCGCGCACCACGACGAAGAACACCGGCACGAAGAACACCGCCAGCAGCGTCGCGCTGATCATGCCGCCCAGCACGCCGCTGCCGATGGCGCGCTGGCTGGCCGAGCCTGCGCCGCTGGCGACGAACAGCGGCAGCACCCCGAGCATGAAGGCCATTGAAGTCATCAGAATCGGCCGGAAGCGCAGGTGTGCCGCGGTGAGCACCGCGTCGATCACGCTCTTGCCCTGTGCCTGCAGGTCCTTCGCGAATTCGATGATCAGCACCGCGTTCTTCGCCGACAGACCCATGATCGTGATCAGGCCGACCTTGAAGTACACGTCGTTGTTCATGCCGCGCAGGCTTGCCAGCATCACTGCCCCGAATACGCCGAGCGGCACGACGAGGATCACCGCGAACGGGATCGACCAGCTCTCGTACAACGCCGCAAGGCACAGGAACACGGCCAGCAGCGAGAAGCCGACCAGATAGGCCGCCGTCGACCCCGACAGCTTCTCCTCACGCGAAAGTCCAGTCCATTCATACGCGAAGCCTTGCGGCAGCTGCGCGGCAAGACGCTCCATTTCGTCCATCGCCTCGCCCGTGCTGCGACCCGGGGCGGCATCGCCCGAAATGCGCATCGACGGATAGCCGTTGTAGCGCACCGTTTGCATCGGGCCAGTGATCCATCGTGTGGTCGCGAAGGAGCTGAACGGTACGGGCTGCCCGCGGTTGTTGATCGCGGTGATGCGCAGCAGGTCATCGGGCTGCATGCGGGCCGGCGCCTCAGCCTGCACCACCACACGCTGCAGACGCCCCGCGTTCGGGAAGTCGT
>DASTGE010000142.1:0-10295 GCA_035719405.1 Burkholderiaceae bacterium | reverse complement strand
CAGGTAGTCGCGGGGTGCGCTGCCGGGTCCGTCGTCGGCGCTCAGCTCGAACGCGACGAAGCTGGCAGCCAGCGCCTCGCAGGCACGGTCGATGGCAACCGGGTCGAGGCAGGTTTTGGCGAGGTGCTGCATTACGTCCACGATGACAGCGGTCAGAATGAGCTGCTGGCCGTAATTCAGCCCCATGGTCCTTCCGCCCGCGCACTCGGCGACCTCCTTCAACGTGTCCGGTTCGATATCGGGCAGACTCTTCAGAAGGGTGGGTTCGACGTACGCCAGATCGCCGTCAGGCGTTTTCGAGTCGACGACGCTGACCTCGATCGGTCCGGGATCGAGCATTTCGCGCCTGGGGCGAGCCGCCTTTTGGCATCGTTGCTCGAATGGACCCTCCACGCGAAGGGGAAGGAACGTCGGCTTCTCTGATGAATTCCCTGCCGTTCGACCTGCGGACTTCTGGCCATTCGGCCACACAAGCACCGCAGCGCGCGGTGGGATCGGGGCGAGCCTCGGAAGGCTTCGCACCGGGCTCGCTTGCGGCGACAGAACCCGCGCCGAGTGGCCGGGGGTCGAGAATCTGGCAGATGGCAATCTTGCCGAATGGTATGGCGTCGAGTGTTGGGACGGCGGCCCGCCCGGCCCGCCCGGCCCGCCCGGCCCGGCTTCGCCCGGATCCCTGGAGTCGGCAGCTGGGGAATCGGCGTGACGATTCGGTGAAGCCCGCTTGGAGATAACGCAGCCCATCCCGGTGTATGTAGCGAAATATTGACGGGCTCCACTCTAGCCGCCGGCGTTTTGTGATGCTGCAATTCATCCGAGGACACACGCGCTTTTTCCGAAGTGGCCACCTCGGCGCCGCGCTGTGCGCCGTGCAATTCAGACATGCACCTTTACGCAAGCGCGGCCGTCAAGCCGGCGGCTCCGCTGAGCAGCAGGCTGCCTGCCCAAAGCTTGTCGAGGTTGAACCAGCTCTGCCGTATGAAGCGCAGCCCGAGCCAGCGATAGCAGGCCCATGCCGCCGCTGCGCCCGCCAGGATGGTTGCCAGGGTATGCACGAGTGCGACGGTGATGGCGATTGCGACACCGGAGGCCGCGAGTCCTGACAATGATTGCCGGATGGAATCGCCTTGCCCGCACAGTCCGATCATCACGGGCAGCAGCATGAGGCCAGCGCCGTGAGCGGTCGCCATGAGAAACGACCACCAGGCCAGGCGCGTCGGCGGTATGCGCGCGAGAAAGCGGGGGTGACGCGGCATCAGCAACTTCGCGAGCCCGAAGGCGATGACGAGCAGCGCGGCCACCGCACGGAACAGATGGTTCCATGCGAGCAACTGCGCGACCAGGGCAAACGGAGCCAGCACGACCGCCATTGCCGCAAGATGCCCGGCACCGAGCGGCACGACGGTGGCGAAGACGGCGCTGCCACGCCGCGCCGTCATGCCATTGGCCACCGCCAACGGCCAGCCCATTGCAGGATTGAGCCCGTGGTAAGCACCCAGACCCAATACCGCCAGCCACAAGCTCGTCGACATGCTGATGTGACCGATGTGCCGGGGAAATGCGTCAGGCCGATGGATAGCAGAATGAATCGCTCGAGCAGTCTCCGCCTTGCAATCGGATCTGATGGGCGCCGTAATGCGGTCCGAAGTCGACGTAGAACCTGTCGTCCAGCGAGATGCCGCCGCCGCCGCCGACATTGCACATCAGCTGCACACCCGGCACGCCGCCGGGGTAGAACTGCTTGTCCCAGCTGCTGTAGAGGCCATTGGTGAAATACACCCGCCGGCCGTCACGGCTGATTTCGGTCATTTGCGGACCGCCGGCGAAGGGGCGGCCGTTCGGATGCGGGGTGTGCTTTGCGACGCCGCCGACGCGCACACTGCCGCTGAGCCTGGGCTTCATCGGATCCGTCACGTCGTATTGCCGCAGCTCGCCGGTCCCCCAGCAGGCGACGTAGAGGTAGCGGTCATCCATCGACAGGTCGATGTCGGAGATCAGCGGCGGTGCGGCACCAAAGCCCTGCAGCAGCGGCGGCAGATCCTTGGCGTCGGCGGGTTCGGGCGGCACGATGGCCGTCTTGGCGGCGTGGAAACGGCCGTCTTCGCGCCACCACGTCCATATCGACCCTTCCAGGTTGGTCGTGTCCACGACGACGCCCAGGAATCCGTATTCCCGTGTGGGGTCGTGCGCAGGCCGCACCTCCAGCGCCATCTGGTGGTTGGCGCCCAGGTCGATTGTCTGCACGTGTTTGCGCGCCCGCAGGTCCCAGAAGTGCAGCGCATGGCCGTATCGGTTGCCGAGCAGGTCTTCGGGCACGAGGCCATTCTCGAACTGCGGCGGCAGCCCCCACTCGCTCGACACCATGTAGTCGCGCGGCAGGTTCCACCAGAAGTCGTAGTGCAGCTTCTGCGGCCCACGCTCGATCTCCCAGCGGCCGAGCACCTCGAAGCTCTCGCAGTCGATCAGGAACACGCCCGGAGGGCCTTCCGTGCCATCGGGGCCGGCGCCCCCGAGCGTGCTGACGTAGATGCCTTCCGGCCCGCAATGCACGGTATGGGGCCGCGAATAGCCGGTCTTGCGCATCACTTCGTCGGGCTCGATCACCTTGGCCAGGGTCGGGCGCTTCGGGTCGGGCTCGGTGTCGACGATGTAGATGCGCGACGAGCGGATGCCGGGAATCACGAGATAGCGGCGGCGCAGGAACGCGTGACCCGACAGCGGTGACAGTGCCGAGCTGCACGCATTCCAGCCGAAGTGGTGGAACTCATCGCCCCGGTTCGGCATGTCCAGCCGATAGAGCACCTGGGAACAGGTCGGCGAGGCCGGATCGACGTCGACCACCGCGAGTGCGTCGGGCACCGAGGCGTCGGGTGACAGCAAGACCGTGTAGGCGATGCGCTCTCGCGCGGCCTCCATGGCAAGGCGCGGGGAGGGGTGGAAGGTGGGGTCTGGGCGAAGCTGTTCCGGCATGGCAGGCTCCTTTGGCATGGCGCGCGCGGGCGCGCCGCTTGTGGCGACCGGGGGCGACCTGCAAGAATGACCGGCGGCGCGAGGAAATCAATCCCCTGTACCCCGCACCGGACGCGCTTTGCGGCAGGAGCCCTGGGAGCCTGGGCCCTTGTCGTGCCTGCCCGTACGCCCTCCATCCGGTGTCTGTCGACCTATCCCAGCTCGAACGTGGTGATTCCGTAGACGCAGGCCAAGTCGAGCGCAGGAGCCTCGCCGGCATACATGCGTGCCGTCGTGAATACGCCGCGCATGGCATGCGAGCGTGCCAAGGCCTGCGAATCTTCGTTGGGCAACGGCGCGTCGAGGAACACCTCATCGCCCGCAGGTACCCGGTTGCACAGCGCGGTATAAAGCTGACCGGCGATCCCCGCGTCATCGGCAACCAGAGGACCGATCTTGTGGCCCTCGCGGCAACGGCGTATCAGACCCCAGCCGGCGATGCGGCCATTGTCGATCCAGGCGACGCCGGCCGATTCCGGCATGGCGATCCAGCAACGGAGGAAGGATTCGCGTGCGGCCGGGAAGAAGCGCTGGTCGCAGGCTTTGAGCGTTTCGAAGTCAACGGCGTGCAGAGGCACGATCTGTGGCGCTTGCGCTTTGCCACCGAGCGCGGCCCTGCCGGCGAAGCGCATGTTCTGCCAAGCCAGACGGAAGCCGCTGCGGCGATAAAAATCCTGCTGCGCGGGCACCCCGTCGAGACCGACGACCTGATTTGCCAATCGGGCCATGCCTGCGTCCCAGAGGCGGCGGCCGATTCCCTTGCCCCGCCATCTCGGCGTGACGATGTACAGCCCGATGAATCCGAATCGGCCTGCATACGAGACGGCACTGATGCATCCGACAGCACGTCCCTCACACTTGGCCACGAGGAAGCCGCCTGGGTCTGCGGCATGGAAGCAATCGGCATCATGCAGACCGGGGTTCCAGCCCTCGCCGGCGGCAAGGTCGATTGCGACGTCGAGGTCTTCGCGCGTCATGGTCTGGATGGTGCAGTCCATCATGGTGACAACGTTCGATGTGGAGGCGCGAGTGACTGTATCGCTTTGACGCATCCTGCACCGCGCCCTCGAGTCTTCAAGGCATGATGGAGGGCGACACGACGTTCGCGGCAGCTTCCTCCACACGGGGTGACCCCATGAGCCATGCCCACGATCCCATCCGCTCGCTGTGGATTGCCAACCGTTCGGAGATCGCGATCCGGGTCATGCGTGCCGCCGCCGAATTGCGCATGCGCACGGTCGGCATTTACTCGCAGCAGGACCGCCAGGCGCTGCACCGCTTCAAGGCCGACGTGAGCTACCTGGTGGGCGAGGGCAGGAAGCCGCTGGATGCCTATCTGGATGGGCACGACATTCTGCGCATTGCACGGCAGAGCGGGGTGGACGCGATCCACCCCGGCTACGGCTTTTTTTTCGGAGAACCCGGACTTCGCGCAGAGCGTGATGGATGCCGGCATCCGTTAGGTCGGTCCGCCGCCGCAGGTGATGCGCGTGCTTGGCAACAAGGTGGCCGCGCGCCACGCGGCTGTCAAGGCCGGTGTGCGTGTCATGCCCGCGTCGCCGCCCCTGCCACGCGATCTCGGCACTTGTGAGCGCGAGGCGGAGGCGATCGGCTATCCGGTGATGCTGAAGGCGAGCTGGGGCGGCGGCGGGCGCGGCATGCGGGTGATTGAACGCGCCGTGGAGCTGCCTGCCGCACTGGAGGCGGCACGCCGGGAAGCGCTGGCCGCCTTCAGCAACGACGAGGTGTATTTCGAGAAGCTGGTGCGCCGCGCACGGCATGTGGAAGTGCAGATCCTCGGCGACCTGCACGGAAATCTCGTTCATCTGCATGAGCGCGACTGCACGGCGCAACGTCGCAACCAAAAGGTGGCCGAGCGTGCCCCGGCGCCTTATCTGAGCGGCGCCGAGCGCGAGGCGCTTTGCGAAAGCGCGGTGCAGCTGATGTGCTCGGTTGGCTGCACGCATGCCGGCACCGTCGAGTTTCTGATGGACGCGGACAGCTGCGATTGCTATTTCATCGAGGTGAATCCACGGATTCAGGTCGAGCACACGGTGACGGAAATGGTCACCGGCATCGACATCGTGAAGGCCAAATTGCGCATTACCGAGGGCGCGTGGATCGGACTGCCGGGAGGCGATTCAAGGCCATCGGCGGGAGTTCCTGCGCAGGCGCAAATACCGCTCAACGGCCATGCGCTCCAGTGCCGCATCACGACCGAGGATCCGGAGAACGGGTTCCTGCCCGACTACGGCCGGCTTGCGGCCTATCGGAGTGCGGCCGGTTTCGGCATCCGGCTCGATGCAGGCACCGCCTACACGGGCGCGGTCATCACGCCTTACTACGATTCGTTGCTCGTAAAGGTGACGGCCTGGTCGCCCACCCCGGCGGAGACGACTCAGCGCATGGACCGGGCGCTGCGCGAGTTCCGCATTCGCGGTGTCGCGACGAACCTGCAGTTCCTCGAGAACCTGATCAACCACCCCGCCTTCATTGCCGGTGACATCACCACCCGCTTCATCGAGAGCACGCCCGAGCTGCTGGCCTTTACCGCACCGCGCGACCGCGCGACCAAGCTGCTCGGCTTCCTCGCGGAGACAGTCGTTCTCGGCAACCCGGAGGTGAGTGGCCGGGAGATTCCGCACCTGCCGCTGCCCAAGCCGGTGCTCCCCAGGGCGGACCCCGACAGGGCACCGCCGCCGGGAACTCGCGACCGGCTGAAGGCGATGGGGCCGGCGGCCTTTGCACGCTGGATGCTCGGGCAGCAGCGCGTGCTCATGACCGACACCACGCTGCGCGATGCGCACCAGTCGCTGCTGGCCATGCGGATGCGCACGGCCGACATGCTGCCCATCGCGCCTTTTTACGCGCAGCGCCTGCCGCAATTGTTTTCGCTCGAATGCTGGGGCGGCGCGACCTTCGACGTCGCATTGCGTTTCTTGAAGGAGGATCCGTGGGATCGACTCGCGCAATTGCGCGAGCGCATCCCGAACCTGCTGTTGCAGATGCTGCTGCGAGGCTCCAATGCAGTGGGTTACGCCAACTATGCCGACAATGTCGTGCGACACTTCGTGCAGCAGGCTGCAGTCGGCGGCGTGGACCTGTTCCGCATCTTCGATTCGCTGAACTGGGTCGCCAACATGTGCGTGGCGATCGATGTGGTGCTCGAAGCCGGCGCGCTGGGCGAGGGCGCCATCTGCTATACCGGCGACCTTTTCGATGCGAAGCGCCCAAAATACTCGCTCGGCTATTACGTCGCAATTGCACGCGAGTTGCAGCGGCACGCGAGTTGCAGCGCGCGGGCATTCATGTGCTGGCGATCAAGGACATGGCGGGTGTGTGTCGGCCACGGGCGGCAGCGGCTCTGGTCAAGGCGCTCAAGGAGGAAACGGGTCTGCCCATCCATTTTCATACTCACGACACCAGTGGGGCGGCGGTGGCATCGGTGCTGGCGGCCATCGAAGCGGGCTGCGAAGTGGTCGACGGAGCGCTCGACGCAATGAGCGGGCTCACGTCGCAGCCGAATCTGTCGTCGATGGCGGCCGCGCTGGCCGGCACGTCGCGCGACCCGGGACTCGATCCCGATGCGCTGCATGCGGCGTCGACCTATTTCGAAGGCGTGCGCTGTTTTTACGCGCCCTTCGAAAGCGAGATTCGCAGCGGTACGGCCGATGTGTACCGGCATGAAATGCCGGGTGGCCAGTACACCAACCTGAGGGAGCAGGCCCGCGCGCTGGGCCTGGCGCATCGATGGAGCGAGGTGTCGAAGGCATACGCCGACGTGAACCCGCTGTTCGGCGACATCGTGAAGGTCACGCCGACGTCGAAGGTGGTGGGCGACATGGCGCTGATGATGGTCGCCAGTGACTTGACGGGCTCCGATGTGATGGACCCGGCGCGGGAGATTGCATTTCCGGAGTCGGTGGTTTCGTTGTTCAAGGGCGAACTCGGATTCCCTCCCGATGGCTTCCCGGTGGATGTGTCGCGCAAGGTCCTTCGACTTGGCGAGGGGGAGGCGCCGCCCGAGCCTTATCGTCCCGGCGACAGGCTCCCCGAAGTGGATCTCGATGCAGCGCGTCGTGAAGCCGGGCAGGATTGCGGCCAACCGTTGAGTGAAGCGCAATTCTCGTCATGGCTGATGTACCCGAAACAGATGCGTGAGTTATGTGCCCATCGCCGTCGTTTCGGTGATACCTCGCTGCTGCCGACGCCGGTGTTCTTTTACGGCGCGCAGCCACAGCAGGAGATCGCGGTCGAGATCGATCCAGGCAAGACGCTGCTCGTAGCGTTGCAGTCGGTGGCGCCTGATGGCGAGTCGGCGCGCAAGGTGCAATTCGAGCTGAACGGCCAGGCGCGAACGTGCGTGTCGCGCTCGCGACCGATGGCGGCGCTGCTGCGCGGGCACAGGCCGATCCGGGCAATCCAGGACATGTGGCGGCGCCGATGCCGGGGACGATCGTGAGCGTGGCGGTCGCTGCCGGTCAGCGAGTCAGTGCGGGCAGCACCCTGCTGGCACTCGAGGCGATGAAGATGGAGACGCACGTGACCGCGGATCGCGATGCGGCGGTTGAGCAGGTGCTGGTCGCGCCGGGCGATCGCGTGCAGGCAAAGGACTTGGTGGTGGTGTTGAGGCCGTTGTGAATGCGCGCGTATTCCTCCCTCTCCCCCGCGGGAGAGGGAGTTCTGCCCCCACTCACGCAATTCCCACCACCTTGTGCGTCTGGATCGACAGTCGCCATTGCGGATGTGCCATGCAGTACTCGACCGCGAGCCGCGAATTGCGCGCCTGGTCCGGCCCGTCCATCGGCTGCAGGAAGAAGTGGTCGAAGTCGAGATGCACGAATCGATCGGGCATTGCGAGAGGTTGCGGGAAGACAAGCTTCAGCTCATTGCCGCGCGTCTGCACCAGGGGCGCATCGGCCTTCGGGCTCACACAGATCCAGTCGATACCCGTCGGCGCAGCGCGCGTGCCGTTCGTCTCAATGGCGATCTCGAACCCCGCGGTATGGAAGCTCTCGATCAATGCGTCGTCCAATTGGAGCAACGGCTCTCCACCCGTGCAGACGGCCAAGGGGCGCCCTTGCCAGCCGCCCGCCCAGCATTTCGCCACGGCCTGCGCCAGCGACGAAGCCGACTCGAACTTTCCCCCGCCAGGGCCATTGGTGCCGACGAAATCGGTGTCGCAGAAGTTGCACACCGCGCCGGCGCGGTCAGCCTCGCGGCCCGTCCAGAGGTTGCAGCCCGCGAAGCGGCAGAAGACCGCGGCGCGGCCGGTCTGCGCACCTTCACCTTGCAGCGTATAAAAGATTTCCTTGACCGAGTACGTCATGTCACACCGGCAGCGCAGGGCCTTCTTCATCCGCCGTGACGATCGCGCCGCAGCCCGGCGTCTCGTAGAGGTCGACACGGTCCAGGGCCGGCAGGACTTGGCTCGATTCGCCGAGGATCCATTGCGCGAGCGTGGCGGTATCGCAATCGGCGAGGTCGGAGATTTCGTGCAGCGGCTGGTGATCCAGGCGTTCGAAGATCGGAAGGAACAATTCCTTCACGTCGCCGAAGTCCATGGCCCAGCCCATCACGGCATCGAGCGGGGCCGACAGGTGCAGGCGCAGCGAATAGGTGTGACCGTGGATGCGGCGCAATCGGCTGTGGTGCGGGGCGCGTTTCAGCTGCAGCGCACTGTCGAGGCTGAACTCCTTCCAGATGCCGTAGCGCTGGCCGTCGTAGTGCGCGCCCGATGTGCCGGTTTCGCGCACCGTGACGAACGACAAGGCAGGCAGCGCGGGCTGCAGACGCTGCCAGATCCAACTGCACAGCAGCTCGCTGGTCGGGTTCTCCAGGCCCGGCAGATCGTTGAGGCAGGTGAGGTCGAGCTGCTCCTGCAGCGGCGACCACAGCGCATCGAGCGTGTCATGGTCGGCGCCAAGGTTTGCATGCACGATCACCTCGAAGCCATGGCCGTGCATCCGGCCGCATTTGTGCCCGGGGCGCACGTTCGGCAGGCGATGCGCCGCGCGGAACGCGTATCGTCGCCATGCATGCGCACGCCCCGTTCGATCGAGGTCCACGCCCTGACGTGCCGTGCTCTGGATGCCGACCCGATGGATGTCCGGCACGTCGAGGTGAGCGCAAAGCCAGCGTGCGATGTTCTCGTCAAACGGCTGTGCGAGCACGTCGTTGAGCAGGCGATGGTCGAGAGGCGCCACGCGTGCAGCCAGACTTGCGCGAAGGGCCTCGACCTCGCCGCCCGCAAATGCAGCCCATTGTGGCGGGAGCATGCAACGCACGTGAGCCAGGAAGCTGTGGCCATGCAGCCGGTGGCAGGGATGGGCGGCGGGCAGCTGGTCGAAACGGCAGGCTGCTTCGAAGCCTGAAGATGCGGTGAAGAACGTTCGGGCGGGCATCGGGAATCGGCAGGATCGAACGCGGAGTTTAAGGCCGTCCCATCCGTGCCCAAGGTGGCCATACTCTCGATGGTTTCCGATTTGAAGATGAATTTGCCGCACATGCACAGACTGCCCGTCAACCGCTGGATTCCGCCGCCCGTCGCATTTGCCATTGCGGCGCTGGCAATGTGGGCGTTGACGCGATACGGTCCATTCGTTCGCCATGCCTTCCCATACCAGCGCGCGACGGGAATCACGCTCATCGTGATCGGACTGCTGGTGCTCGCCGTCAGCCTCGGGCTTTTCGCGACTGCCCATACAAGTCCGAATCCGATTGAGCCCATGAGGGCGACACGCCTGGTGACTTCGGGCATTTATGCCTATTCCCGGAATCCGATGTATCTGGGAGACGCCATCGTGCTGCTCGGCATTGATGTTTTGTCGGGCAGCGCCGTGGCCTTGGTGTTTGTCGCAGCGTTCGTCATTTATATCGACAAGGTGCAGATTGCAGCCGAAGAGGCCGCGCTCGCCAAACGGTTCGGGGATGCCTACGCCGAGTACAGGCAAAGAGTCAGAAGGTGGTTGTGACAGCCCACGGCGTTCGGCGTTCCGGCCCTTTGCTCCGTCATCACAGGCGGAGGTGATCGCGGGTGCGTCGACTGCTGGTGTAGTGCGTGCAACGCATGATCCTAGAAACGGCAGTTGACCGCTTCCCGCCGCTGGCAACCTCGCATGAACTCACGCAATTTCCCCCACGACCACTGTTCCCGCTCGGGCGCGTTCAACTGCCGTTTCTAGGTTCAATTCACGAGTCGGCGCCGGCCACCGCTGGAGGAGATCGCTGCTGCCGGTGATTCGAGGACGGGAGTCATCAAGGAGCAGATCTTGCAATTGCGTCGGCGA
>DASTGE010000141.1:0-6985 GCA_035719405.1 Burkholderiaceae bacterium | reverse complement strand
AGTCCGTGCGCAGCCGTTTGAAGAGATCGCAGAAAACCAAGGTGTCTTGCTTCAGGAGCCGGTGGAGGGCCGCGAAACCCCTCCGAGATATGGCCGCGAGTCGAGGGATGGGTCGTCCGACGCTTCGTCATCCAGTCCCGGTCCAGAATGGCATTGGCGGCAAAGGCATGAATATCTCTACAATTTAGACAGGGAAAAAGCGCTACGCATTAAACGTGAAGAACTGAAACAGAAGGGCGGAGTGTGGAATACTATTGAACGCGCGACGGGACTTTATAAAATTGATGTGCCGACTTATAGAGAAAAGTATGGAAAGTATTGGAGTCAAATACCAACCTTGGAAGAGTACAACAAGAGGAAGGCCCTGCGGGATTCAAAGGGGCACTATTATCCAATCTAGCAGCGAATCTTCTCAATAATCCGGCACACCGGTTGTCGATCCGCTGACGGCAGACGGCAGGTCAAGCGCCAGCGAGGCAAGAAAAGATCCCGAAAAGTGCGGAAACCCCGAAGGACCAAGGAAGCCTCTTGCATCTCTGAGGGGCCGCAGGCGCATCAGCATCAGGCGCAGAACGGAACGATGCGTTCGATCTGGGATGCGCCCTCGGTGAGAAGGAAGTCCTTGAACGCATGCGCCACCGCCGCAGTTGCTTGGTCCGGCGGTGAACGACGTACCATTTGAGCATCAGCGGAAAGCCTTTCACGTCGAGCACGAAAAGCGTTGCGGCCTGCAGTCGCGGCTGACCGCGTGAGCTGACAGGAAGCTCAACCCCAGGCCCGCCATCACTGCACCTCTGCGGGCTCGATCCCGGTTCACCCGACCAGCGGATGCGACGGTGGCGCGACAATCACGGGGTGCGGCGCAAAGGGCTGTTGGACGGTGTCCAGCTCGGCCGGTGGCCGAACCATGATGGCAAGGTCGGTCAGGTTCTCGGTGATGTGCGTCAGCAACCCCTCGCGGTTGTGGACCGTGAAATTGAGCGTCACGCCATTGTGGCGGCCGACAAATTCCACCAGCAGCCGGGGAAAGAGGAGATCCGGCTCACGAGCTGTTGCACCGGAAAGGTCATGTCGCTAATGGGATAGTCCTGCCGCACCTGGCCGTCGAGCAGCGTCCGAACGCGCAGCGTGGTCGGATCCGGGTGGGTCGCGATGGCCGGGCCCATCGGGCAAAAGGCGTCGAACCCCTTGGCGCGTGTCCATTGGGCGAAGGACGCGTCGCATCACCTCGTCGCGCTGCACGAACGAAGAGACGTATCTCGTGCAGAGGCTCATCCGCGCCGCCTTCGGCAATCGCGCACGATGCCGCGCTTGCCTTCGAGGCTTTCGAGCATCGCCGTCTCCTCGCCGCAGACATACGAGCCGCCGCCCACACGCACCTCGATGTCGAATGCAATGCCGCTGGCGGGCATTGATGTTCTGAGCACGCCGGCATCGCGTGCCCGTTTCAAGGCAGCCTCGAAGGTCGCGACCGCATGCGGATACTCGGAGCGGATGATAACGAAGCCTTTGCTCGCGCCGACCGCCAGGGCGGCGATCTCCATGCCTTCGTCTCCATGCCTTCGATCAGCAAGAGCCAGAAAAAGTGCGGGTGGACCCACGCGGCCGCGGTCCGCAATGCGTGGACAGGCCGATCGCGGCGACGAATGTCAACAGAACCTTTCCTCAGGGTTTCACGTGCGTTGCGCGCCTAGAATTGCCCGCTCTTGCGCGGAAGGAACGCCATGCTCAAACCCCGTTGCGTTGCCGTTGGCGCTTTCGCGACGACAACTCTGCTGGCCACCACCGCATTGGCAGCCGACGATGCCCAGCAGGTCATCGTGACCGGTACCCGGGCCAGCCTCGAATCTGCATGGGAGCGCAAACGCTTCAGCGACGACATCCTTGACGGCATCGTCGCGGAAGAGATCAACCGTCTTCCTGACCTGAGCGTGGCCGATGCCTTGCAACGCATCACCGGCGTCCAGGTCGTCCGTGACCGGGGAGAAGCTTCCTCCATCGCGATCAGAGGGCTGGGGCAGGTCGAAACGACGCTGAACGGGCGGGAGATCTTCACCGCAGGGTTTGGCCGCGTGCTCGACTACGCCGATCTGCCGAGCGAGATGCTGGCCGGCATCGACGTCTACAAGACCTCTTCGGCGTCGCGGATCGAAGGTGGGCTGGCGGGCGTGGTCGACCTGCGCACGCGCCGGCCTTTCGATTTCCGCACCCGCACGTTTTCAATGTCGGCCCGCGCCCTGCGCGGCGACCTGGTCGGAAAGACCGCGGGCCAGTTCTCGCTGCTGTTCGCCCAACCGCTGAAGACCGGCATCGGCGATCTTGGCCTGCTGATGAACGTCTCGCTGCAGGACCGCTACTGGCGCGAGGATATGAAGACCACCGGCACGCCGATGCTGTGCAGCGCGCGCAATGCTTCGGGCTGCAGGCTCGACCTCGTCGCAGGCCAGGATACCGTCGCTCCTTCCTTCACCAGCGAGAGTACGAGCCTCGGCCGCCGTCGCCGTTCAGCGGCCAGCGTGATGGTCGGGTGGCGGCCGAATGCGGCAATCGAGCTTTATGGCGAAGCTCACCTCGCCGAGCTGCGAACGATTCAGAACACGCAGCAGATCAACGCCGCGCCGAACTTCGGCGCGGGCAGCGGCTTCGATCCCGCGAGCGTCACGCTGTTTCCCGGCACATCCGACATCTCCCGTATCACATGGACGAATGTGCCGACCTCCGTCCTGAGCTTCGCGCGCGACACGATCGACCGCACGCGGCAACTCGCGACCGGTGGCACATGGACTGGCCGCGGCGTGCGCGTCAGTGCCGATCTCAGTCACACCCACAGCTTCAACAACCTGTTCTTCTCGGGGCCGACCCTTGCCGGGCCAGTGGCGCGATTCACGCAAGACGTGTCCGGGTCCGTGCCTCTGACAGCCATCACGGGCGCTGATCTGTCGGATCCCGCCAATTACCGATATGCGTCGCTCGCCTACAGAGTGCGGCCGCTGCGCGGTGACCTGCTGGCAGGTCGGCTCGACGCCGAATGGGAGCTCGGCGGCGGCCCGATCGATCGCGTGGCGGTCGGTTGGCGTCGGGCACGGCGTCATGCGGACAACGACACCAACCTCGTGTTCGGCGACATCGCCGTGCCAGGCATCGTCAGGGCAACGGACAGGCCGGGCAATACCGGGATTTACCCTTACAGCCCCTTTCTTGACGGCCACGGGACCAACCTCGAGGGATATGTCGTCGACACGCTGGCCGACGCCCGCGATGCGGCCGGGTTGCGTCAGGCCTTCGGCATCACGACCCCACTGCCGACCGCCGGCAATCCGCTGGGCATGTGGAGCATTCGCGAGCGAACCGACGCTGCTTACTTGCAGGTCGGCTGGAGCCATGCGGCGCTGTCGCTCGACGGGCAGGCGGGTGTGCGCGTGGTGCACACACGTTCCATGTTGAGCGGCAATGAAAGCGTGCCTTCCAGGGGCACCTTCCAGCCGGTATCGATCGACTCGGCCACGACGGATTGGCTTCCGAGTGCGAGTGCGCGCTGGCGCTCCCGGGGCGCACTGCAATTGCGTGCGGCGGCTTCGCGCACGATCACCCGGCCCGACTTCAACCTGCTGTCGCCGTCTGTCACTCTCACGCCCAACAGCGTCAACCCGCAATTGAACCAGGGTACGGCAGGCAACCCGAGACTGCGTCCGCTGCGTGCAACGAACGCCGACCTCGCGGCGGAGGCCGACTTTGGCGCCGGCCACGCCGCATCGTTGACTGTCTTCTGGAAGCGCGTCAACGGCTTCATCGCGACCCTGAGCCAGGCCGAGGAGTACGACGGCCAGGTCTATCAGGTGAGCCGGCCGTACAACGCCGATACCGGCTTCGTCCGCGGCGCGGAATTGTCGTACCAGCGTTTCTTCGACTTCCTGCCCGGCGCCTGGCGGGGCCTCGGCATGCAGGCCAACTTCACCTACGTGACCAGCAGCAGCTATGACAGGGTGCTTCGGGCCAACGTCCCACTGCAGAATCTTTCAGCCCGCAGCGCGAACCTTGTCGGGGTGTACGAGCGGGGCCCCTGGTCGGCCCGCGTCGCCTGGAACTGGCGCAGCAGTTTCCCCAGTGGCACGACGAGCGTTGTCAACCTGGGCGCCTTCCAGGCCTACACGCACAGCTACGGCTGGCTCGATGCCGGATTGAGGTGGCGCCTTTCGAACGAGGTGACATGGTCACTCGACGCGGGCAATCTGCTTGGAACACTGAGGCGTTCATACTATGGGACGCAGACGCGGCCGCAGAATGCCTGGGTCAACGACAGGCAGATCGGCACCAGTGTCACGATACGGTTTTGAGGGGCGACATGGCCTGATCGGCGAGTCTCCACACGATGTTCATCCAGCAGGTTGGCCGGCGCAAAGGCAGCATCCGCGCTTGGCCATCGCTGTGCGTATTGCTATTCGCGCTGGTCCCCGCGCTCGCGGCGCCTGTTGACGAATGGCGCTCCCGGCTCGCCGAGGTGCGCCGTCTGGCCGACAACGATGCTCCTGCGGCCCTCGAGAAGGCATTGCGCCTGCAAGCTGAATTGCCTGCAGAGGCGACGGCTGCCGACAAGGCGCTCGCGCTGAACGTGCTTGCGCGCATCGAAATCCACCTCGGTCGCGGCCCGAAAGCTGCGGAATATGGCGAGCAGGCGCTGAAGATCGCTGCCGCGGCCGGAGACCGTGTGGGGCAGGCCCAGGCGGACATCAATCTCTCGCTCGCGGCCGTGGGACAGGGGTTGATCGAGCGCCTGGGCGAGTTGACCGCCCACAGCGTCAGTGTGCTCGAAGGCACTGACCGCCTGGACGTGCTAACCGAGGCCTTGTTCCGGACGGCGTTGATGCACCTTCGCGTCGAGAACCGCGACGAGTCGGTGACGATGGCATTGCAGGCGATGGATGTCGCGCAGCGCTCTGGCGATCCGCGTGCGCTCGCCTTCGCGCATCACGGGCTCGCTCTGTCGTTCGAGGCCAACGGACGCCTTCCCGAAGCCATCGAGCACTGGAAGCAGATGCGCCAGCAGGCGCAGGCGTCAGGATCGAAGCTTCAGGAAGGGATTGCCTTGATCGGTCTCGGCCAGGACGCAGTCCGGCAAGGTGAGTTTGACGCGGCAGAGGGCCCGTTGCGCCAGGCCATCGAGATTTTTGAAACCGTCAATGCGCCGTTCAACCTGATTCTCGCGCTCCAGCAGCATGCCGAATTTTTGCGTCATCAACGGCGCTATCGCGAGGCGCTGGCCGAGATGAACCGGGCCGTGGACCTTGTCGAGACGGGGCAGGATCCGGTCGTGGCCTATTACGTCCTGCGAGGGCGCAGCACCATTCACGGACTGCTGGGCGAAAAAGCGGCTGCTTATGCGGATGCGCAACGGGCGTACGGGAAGACCATCAAGCTCGGCTTTCCGCTCTACCGCAGCGATGCGGCACTCTATCTGGCCAGGATCGAGGCGACTCGGGGTGACTATGTGCGCGCCTATACCTTGGCAAAGGAAGCGAGCGAGATGCAGGCCCGGACGGCTGCGCAGCGCAACAGCGCACGAATGCTCGAAATGACGCAGCGTTACCGCGCGCAAAGCCGTCAGCGTGAACTCGATGAGTTGCAGCGGCGAAGCGAGCGGCAGGCTGCGGAACTGCACGCGCACGAATTGCAGCAGCGCTGGCTTTGGACCGTGCTGGCCAGCAGTGTGGCAGCGCTGGCCGGGACGGTGTTCTTCCTCTTGCGGCTGCGACGTTCACGTGCCGAGGTGCGTGCGCTGGCCACCGGGCTGGAGGAGCGAGTGCGCGAACGCACGGAGGAACTGGAACACGCCAGGCGCGCGGCCGAGGCGGCGACTCAGGCCAAGAGCGCCTTCCTCGCCAACATGAGCCACGAGATCCGGACGCCGATGAATGCGATTCTCGGCATGTCGTATCTCGCGCTGCAGTGTCCGCTCGATCCGCGTCAGCGCAATTACATCGAGAAAGTTCATCGCTCCGCCGAGTCGCTGCTGGGCGTCGTCAACGACGTTCTCGACTTCTCGAAGATCGAGGCCGGGCGGCTGGAGCTCGAAGTGATCCCGTTCCTGCTCGGCGATGTGCTGGAGCCACTGGGCACCTTCTTGAGCATGCGGGCCGAGGAGAAGGGACTGGAGCTTTTGTTCGCGCTGCCGCCCGCGCTTCCGACGCGGCTTGTCGGCGATCCGTCGCGGCTGGGCCAGGTCCTTCTGAACCTGGGCAGCAACGCAGTCAAGTTCACGGAGCGCGGCGAAGTGATGCTGACCATCTCCGAGGCCGGGCGTGACGATGGCGAGGTCACGCTGCGCTTCGACGTGCGTGACACCGGGATCGGTCTGTCGCCACATGCGCGCGAGCGCTTGTTTCAGCCATTCACCCAGGCCGATGTGTCGACGAGCCGGCGCTATGGCGGGACCGGGCTCGGACTGGCCATCTGCCGCCATCTGGTGGAGGCCATGGGAGGCCAGGTCGGTGTCGAGAGCGAGTCTGGAAAGGGAAGCTGTTTTCACTTCACCGTCCGCTTTGGCCTGCAGCCGGACGCCGGATGGACGCCGCCCACCCACGACCTCCAGGGCGCGCGCCTGCTGATCGTCGACGACCATCCTGCGGCGCGCGAGCTGTTGTGTTCGCTGGCATCGTCGATGGGTCTGGACGTCGAGTCGGCGCCTGACGGTCCCTCCGCCTTGGAGGCAGTCGCGCGGGCCGACGCCAACGACCGCCCGTTCCAGTTGCTCCTGCTCGACTGGCGAATGCCCGGCATGGACGGCATCGACTGCCTGGCGCAACTGAGTCGTGACGGCGACCGGCACGCGCATCCCGCGGTTCTGATGGTGACGGCCTTCAACCGCGAAGAGGCCGAGCGCCGGCTGCAGGCGCGGCAGTTGAAAGTGGCGGCCCTGCTGCCCAAGCCGGTGACGCCGTCTACGCTGCTGGACAGCTGCGCGATTGCACTCGGCCGCCCCATCGCCGCG
>DASTGE010000140.1:0-3001 GCA_035719405.1 Burkholderiaceae bacterium | reverse complement strand
GGTGTTCGACGGCGCCGACCATTCGTTCCACGTGCTCGCAAGAAGCGGGCGAACCGATGAGCAGGTGCGAGAACAGATGCTGGATGCCATCGCCATGTGGGTTGATGTCATTGCTCCCGGTCCGGGTTGAGGTCGTACCTGATTTGGCGGCCTGTCAGCCATTGCGAGAGTGACGGATGCGATTGCGAATGTGTGGCCGAAGGTGCCGTCAAGGCTGGCAACGCGGAGGCCGGGTTCGCGATGATGGAGTTGTTCGGCCCCCGCCCGATGGCTTCTGGCCCGCCTGTCGGGAGATATTCAGGCGCGTGACAACGTGATGGCGGGCGAGGTGCCGCCCAGGCTCCTATGGTGCGTGAGTCGCGTCGCTGTTGCCCGTTGGGCGGGGGAGCAAGGCCTCGTCGTGGCTGTTGCCCGTTCCTGCTCCCGCAGCATCCCGGTGCTCGCCACGCTTTAGATGCAGCAGGGTGCTCAACTCCCGGTTGCCGACGGCGCGGGCCGTGAGTATCAAACCCGCGGCCCCGAGGAGCGCAGCCGGACCCGTGCGGCGCACAAGGGCTGTGGTCACCAGTGCCGTTCCCGTTCCGACGACCAGAAGTCTTGGCCCTGGTGCCCACTGCTGCTGTCTCAGTTCCATCCGCGGCCCAGTGCGTCGCTGGCCGCCTTGCAATGCGGGCACATGCGTCGCCGAGCGATAGGGGGTGAGCTCGTCGCGCACCTCCTGCACGCCGCGCACCCTGCGCACGCCACGCACCAGGCGTCGCTGCTCACCCTTGAGAACCGGGCCGCTCAGCGTGACCTTACCGCTGTCGGTCTGAACGCGAAGCGCATGCGGATGAGAGACGAGACGACCGAGCTGCGCGCGCACGCGCTCTGCCAGCACCTGGTCATCGACCGCGTGGCGGCGCAACGCACCGGCAGCTTCGGCGAAGAGGCCTCGCGCGCGGTGCTTCAGGTCGCGCCAACCGGTGCAGACCAGATCTGCCGCAGCCTGACCGGTACGGTGCAATTGGCCGCGCGCCGAGGCCATGTGCTGCCGCCCCTGGCGCGAATCGAATACATACATCAGCAACGCGCCGGCCGCTGCGGCGAGCAGAAGCGCGCCTGTGTCGCGCATCGCGGTCTTGTTCGTGCTGTTCATGTCGTCCTCATGTGTGAGTGTGGCTCCTGGTCATAGATGGGGCGGCAACAGGTGTACCGCTTGAGGCCGGGTGCGGGTGAGTCCACGAGACACCCCAAGGCGCTCCACCCGCAGGCTCTGCGAGCCGACTCAAGCTCCAGCCAACCTTGCGATCACATTCCGTGTGATGCGTGCCACCGCTGCATCGGTGCCATTGTCGAGCACCTGCGCCCAGTCGGTCGTGCCGACGGTGAATACCGTGCCGCCGCGAGTGTGGATGCCCATCGTCGCCGAATGCAATCCTTCCCGCGGGCGATGGTGCTCCCGGTGTGGCAGTTCCTGCCAGCGGTCGTTCAGCGGCCCAATGGCCAGCGGCAGGAAATCGGCCGGGGTGCCGCATTCCTGCGCACGCTCCGCGACCCGCACCCGAAGGCGGTGCTCGTCCAGCCATTCGAGTGCAGCGCCGTCGCATTCATAGCCCACGAGCGGCGGTGACGAATGCGTGCCAAAGCACATGCCGTCATCCAGGCCGGTGCCTTCGAACACCCAATGGCCGCGTTGCTGCACCACATAGCCCGACGTTTCGCGCGGGCCGTCCCACCAGCCGCCACCATGCCGATAGCTGACCCCGGTGAGGCTGTCTTCCGCACGATGCACGCCCGTCGCAGGCCACCAATGGTCCAGCGCGCCTCGGGGGCCGCCCTGATGACACACCATCGCGCTGGCGCCGTCGATCACATGAATCCGCCACCAGCAGAGATTCGCACCGAAGAAGGCAACATTGAGGCCGCGGCCAACCGCCTGCTCGAGGTGGTCGCGCATCGGCTCGCTCCAGTATTCGTCATGCCCCACCGAGAGCAGCAGGCGGTGGCCCGAAAGCAATTGAGGGTTGTCATGCACGTCGAGGTCGGTGCAGAACTCGCAGTCGGCGCCGAACCCCTCCCGCATCATCCAGCGGATGAAGCGGGCGTCCCAGTGGGCAAAGGTCTGTCGTGGCGATGTCGGGTCGTAGTGGTCAGGGGCGCCGAAGGTGAGGCCGCCGATGCCGCCGCCGGGACGGTGCCAGGTCAGCTTCGCGCCGGGGGGCGCGGTGCTGCGCGGCGGCTCGAAGTAAAAGCAGCCCCCGCCGGTGACGTTGTAGGCCTGATAAGTTGCAATGGGCAGCTTGTAAAGCATGCGGCTGTGGCCCGCGCCGCGCACGACGAACAGGGCCGCGGCCTGCTCCATCGCGAGCTCGAGCGGCAGCGGCGAGGTGCTTTCGAGCAGGTGGGCGACGTACACGCCCGAAGGCCAGTCGCGTCCGATTTCGAAGCGATAGGCAGGCCAGTCCCAGTCACGGTCCGGCGAATTCTCCGGCGCGTCAAGACCCGCCAGCCCGTCCGATTCGTGGACGACCCCGAATCCGTCGCCCCACCGGTGGAAAGCGACTCGAAAGCGCGGTGCGTCAGTCGAGACGTGAAGCGTCAGCGTCCCACCCGGCATCACGCTCGGGCGGGCCGGATAGCCACGGATCACGCGACGGGATCCGGCTCGGCGCGCTTGCGCACGAGGAATGGCGGCATCGCGAGTGCATGCATGGGCGTGCGCCGGAACGACTCCAGCGCCTCGGCCGGCGTCTCGACGATGGGCTCCTCCTTCCGATTGAACGAGGTGTTGAGCAGGACGGGCACGCCGGTCCGCGCTTCGAATGCCTTCAGCAGCTCTCGCAGCAGCGGGTCATCGTGCTCGCCGACGGTCTGCAGGCGCGCGGTGCAATCCACGTGGGTGACCGCCGGGATGATGTTCGCGGCGTCGGGAAGCACAGGTGCGGCGAACTGCATGAAGGGGGAAGGGCGCCGGATATCGAAGAACCTGTCCGCGTGCTCGAGCAGGACGATGGGAGCG
>DASTGE010000139.1:0-4347 GCA_035719405.1 Burkholderiaceae bacterium | reverse complement strand
GAACGGAGCCGCAGCAATCTACATACGGCCAATGGGCGGCCTCGGGACAAGGCATCAGCCCGTTCCGGCCTGATCGGAGATCGAATCCAACCCGAGGACCCGCTCACGCCGAAAGACCGGCGAGTCTTCAGTGCGCCTCGTCCCAATTCCGCCCCACGCCCACCTCGGCCACCAGCGGCACCGACAGCTGCGCCACCCCAGACATCAGTCGGGGCACCTCGGACTTCACCCACTCCAGCTCGTCTTCAGGCACCTCGAAGACCAGTTCGTCGTGCACCTGCATCACCATCTTCGTGCGCCGCTGCTGAACGTCGAGCGCATCCTGCACCGCGATCATCGCGAGCTTGACCAGATCGGCCGCCGTGCCCTGCATCGGCGCATTGATCGCCTGCCGCTCCGCCGCTGAGCGCCGGGGGCCATTGGCACCGTTGATGTCCTGCAGCACGATGCGCCGCCCGAATAGCGTCTCGACAAAGCCGTGCGCCTTCGCGCTGGCCCGCGTCTCGTCCATGTAGCGCTTGACGCGCGGATAGCGCTGGAAATAGCGGTCGATGTAGGCATTGGCCGCCGAGCGCTCGATGCCGAGGTTGCTCGCCAGACCGAACGCGCTCATGCCGTAGATGAGGCCGAAGTTGATGGTCTTGGCATAGCGCCGCTGCTCGCTGCTGACCGCGTCCAGCGACACGCCGAACACCTCGCTTGCCGTCGCACGGTGCACATCCAGGCCCTGCGTGAAGGCCGCAACCAGGTTCTCGTCGCCGCTGATGTGCGCCATCAGCCGAAGCTCGATCTGCGAATAATCGGCGCTGACGATCACGTGCCCCGGTGGCGCGATGAACGCCTCGCGCACGCGACGACCTTCCACGGTGCGGATCGGAATGTTCTGCAGGTTCGGCTCGTTGCTCGCCAGCCGCCCCGTCACTGCCACGGCCTGGGCATACGTGGTGTGCACGCGCCCGGTGACGGGGTGGATCATCAACGGCAGCTTGTCGGTGTAGGTGCCTTTGAGCTTGGCGAGTGAGCGATGGTCTAGGATGAGCCGCGGCAAAGGGTAGTCTTCGGCCAGCTTCTCCAGCACGTCCTCGTCGGTGGAAGGCGCGCCGCTCATGGTCTTCTTGATCACCGGCAGCCCGAGCTTGCCGAACAGGATCTCGCCGATCTGTTTCGGGCTGCCGAGGTTGAAGGGCTGACCGGCCACTGCATACGCCTCCCGCTCCAGCGCCATCATGCGCTCGGCCAGTTCGCGGCTTTGCCGGGCGAGAAGCTGCGCGTCGATCAGCACGCCGTTGCGCTCGACGCGGGCCAGCACCGCGGAGGTCGGCATTTCGATCTTCTCGTAAACGAACTTCAGCCCGTCGACCTTCTCCAGACGCGGCCACAGCGTCTGGTGCACATGCAGCGCCATCTCGCTGTCTTCGCCCGAGTACTCAGTCGCCTTCAGCACATCGACCTGGGCGAACGGGATCTGGTGCGCGCCCTTGCCGCACACCTCCTCGTAGCTCAGGCCATGGCGCCCGAGGTGGCGGGCCGCCAGACTTTCGAGGTTGTGCGGACGATGGGCCTCCAGCACATAACTTTCGAGCAGTGTGTCGTGGAGGTACCCGCGGACCGTGATGCCGTAATTGGCGAACATGTGCTGGTCGTACTTGACGTGCTGCCCGAGCTTGTGGGCTTTCGGATCCTCCAGCCACTCCTTCATCGCGGCCAGCACTTCGTCCACCGTGAGTTGTGCGGGAGCGTCGGCATAGGTGTGGCCGACAGGGACATAGGCAGCTTCACCGGGAGTCACGGCAAAGGAAATACCGATGATGCGGGCGCGCATCGGGTCGAGGTTGTCGGTCTCGGTGTCGAGCGCGACCAGCGGCGATTCCTTCAGCAGTGCCACCCACCGCCCCAGCGCCTCACGCGACAGGATCGTCTCGTACTCGCGCTTCAACGCCGTCGAAACGGCCAGCGGCGGCTCATCCATCGCAACCGGCGCCGCCACTCGCACATTCGCGGCCGGCTTGGCGGGCGCCCGACCGAGTGCGGCCTCCAGCTCCTTGCGCCAGGTCGTGAAGCCGAAGCGCGTGTAGAACGCCAGAAGCGCATCGCGCTCGACCTCCCGGAGCACCAGCGCATCGAACGCAGGCCATCCCGCCACATGGCCGGTGAGGTCGCAGTCGCACACGACGGTCACGAGCTTCCTGCCCTGCGGCAACCAGTCGAGCGCCTTGCGCAGGTTCTCACCGGCAACGCCCTTGATGGCCTTCGCATTGGCCATCAACGCATCGAGCGAGCCATATTCGGCGATCCACTTGGCAGCCGTCTTCGGCCCCACCTTGTCGACCCCCGGCACGTTGTCCACCGAGTCGCCGATGAGCGTCAGGTAATCGACGATGCGTTCCGGCGGGACGCCAAACTTGGAGACGACACCGGCCACATCCAGCGTTTCGTTGCTCATCGTGTTGATGAGCGTGACACGCTCGTTGACAAGCTGCGCCAGGTCCTTGTCTCCGGTGGAAACGATGACTTTGTGTCCCGCCTTCGCCGCTCCATGCGCGAGGGTGCCAATCACGTCGTCGGCCTCCACACCCGGCACCTCCAGCACGGGCCACCCCAGCAGGCCGACCACCTCGCGGATCGGCTGAAGTTGCTGGGCCAGTGCATCGGGCATCGGCGGCCGGTGGGCCTTGTAATCGGCATACCACTCGTTGCGGAACGTGGACCCGGGGGCATCGAACACGCAGGCCGCGCGCTCGGCGGGAAACTGCTCGCGCAGCTTCTTCATCATCGCGACCATGCCGTGAAGCGCGCCTGTGGGCACCCCCTCGGGGCCGCGAAGGTCAGGCAGCGCGTGAAAGGCGCGGTAAAGGTAGCTCGATCCGTCTACCAGGAGCAGTGTTTTGGCGCTTGGCTCATCCATCGGCCGATTGTCGGCCAAGCGGCGTTACGCAGTCAGGCTGCCGCGGGCGCGCGCAGCTTGAACACGCTCACCGCCTGCACCAGCGAGCCGGCCTGCTGGCTCAGCGATTGCGCGGCCCCGGCCGCTTCCTCGACAAGCGCTGCGTTTCGCTGCGTCATGCCGTCCATCTGCCCGATGGCCTCGTTGATCTGGCCGATGCCCTGTGTCTGCTCCTGCACCGCCGCCGAGATTTCGCCGATGATGTCGCTCACCCGCTTCACGCTGGACACCACGTCCTGCATCGTCCGCCCCGCCTGATCCACCAGATGAGTCCCCGATTCGACCTGCTGTGCCGAGTCCGCGATCAGCGACTTGACCTCCCTCGCAGCCTCCGCAGACCGCTGCGCGAGTGAACGGACTTCCGAGGCGACCACCGCGAAACCCCGTCCCTGTTCGCCGGCGCGTGCAGCCTCGACCGCAGCGTTAAGGGCAAGGATGTTGGTCTGGAATGCAATGCTGTCGATCACTGCAGTGATATCGGCGATGCGCTTTGCCGAAGTGCTGATGGAGCCCATCGTCTCGACCACCTGCGATACCACCTGCCCGCCCTTCATCGCCAGCTCCGATGCCGACGACGCCAGCGCATTGGCCTGGCGCGCGTTGTCCGCGTTCTGCCGCACCGTGCCCGTGATCTGCTCCATCGACGCCGCGGTCTGCTGCAGCGAGCTTGCCTGCTGCTCCGTACGCGACGACAGATCGATGTTGCCGGCGGCAATCTGAGACGTCGTGGTCGCAATCGTGTCGCTCACCACGCGCACGTCGGCGACGATGCCCGAGAGCGCGCGATTCATGTCCATCAACGCATGCATCAGTTCACCCGTCTCGTCCTTGGAAACGACTTGGACCTGTGTGGCGAGGTTTCCCGCAGCCACCTCCCGCGCGACCCGCACCGCATGGTTCAAGGGCACCGTGATGCTGCGGGTGGCGTACCACGCCGCGAGCGTCGCGATGAGCACGGCCGCTGCAGAAAGGCCGAGCAGGAGCGCTTTGGCCTCCTTGAACTCCGACCGGATCGCGTCCGACTCCTCGCTCATCTTGCCTTTTTGCAACTCCACCATTTCGGTCAGGAGTTGCACGTAGGCACGCTCGTTCTCCGCAATTCGGCCGTTGAGCAATGCGGCCGCGCCCGCCTTGTCGCCCGCTGCCAGCAGCCCGAGCAATTCACGCTGCCCTTCCAGGTCACGAGAGCGGGCCGCGATGATCTTGTCGAAGATGACGCGCGCCTGCGGCACGTTGATGAGCTTGTCGAATGTCTCGAGCAGCCCCTTGTTCGTCGTACGCAGCCCGTTCATCAGGTCCGCCTCGCGCTGCACCGCCTGGGCATCGGGCGCGAGGACTGCGCCGCGCATGTGCTGATGGATGCGGGCAACGTTGTATTTCACATCCGTGGTCAAGCCGACCTT
>DASTGE010000138.1:0-4720 GCA_035719405.1 Burkholderiaceae bacterium | reverse complement strand
AGCTCAGGGTGGAGCTGCGGCAGTCACCGGGTCGGCTGGAACTGCACGTGGCCGACGACGGGATCGGCATCCCCAACTTTCAGCCGCAGCACCTGACCCACGGAATTGCGGGAATGCGCCAGCGGGCACGGTCATTGGGCGGAACCTTTTCGCTGCATACGGGACCAGGGCAGGGAACGGCGGTGACCGCATCGTTTCCGCTCAAGCGTGAAGTCGCGACCGCAGCGGCCGCCGAATAGAAAGCCGCCGCCGCAGGTGCGTGACTCACCGCTCGCCGACCGCCGCCCCGTTCGCCTTGGCCTCGATCAGCACCCGCACCTGCGCAAACTCCCGGCTCTTGTCGAGGAAGTGATCCGCCCCGGCCTTCTCGCACGCATGCCGCAGCACTGGCAGGGTATGGTTGGTGAGCACGATCAACAACGGCCGGGTGGTGGTCTTGCGCTGCCGAATCCGCTGCAGCACGCCCATTCCGGTCCCGCCGCGCAGGTTGAGGTCGACCACCACCACGTCAGGCAAACGCGCATCGAACAAATTCACCGCCTGCTCTTCGGAATCGGCGACGCCGACCACCTCGAAGCGGCCCGGCTCTTCGATCAGCTCGCGCAGCATCAGCTGCACGCGCGGCAGATCCTCCACCAGCAGCACCTTCAATGTCGGGCGCGAGTTTCCGGTCGGCTCTTCAGTGGCCGTCAGGAACTGCGAGGAAGGCACCGTGGTGGTCATCGCGGATCTGCCGTCATGGGATGAGGTTGTTCTTCACCGCGTACTGGGTCAACTCTGCGTTGGTCCTGAAGCCCATCTTCTCCAGCACGCGCGCGCGATAGGTGCTGACGGTCTTTGAGCTCAGACACAGGTCGTCGGCGATCTCGGTCACGCTTCGGCCCACCACGAGCTTGGAAAAGATCTGGAACTCTCGCTCAGACAGCCTCAGATGGGCCGGCTGCTCGATGTCGTGCATCAGGCCAGCGGCAAGCTTCTCCGCGAGCTTGGGGCTGATCCAGCGCCGCCCCGCTGCCACCGTGCGCACTGCAGCCACAAGCTGCTCGGGCGCCAACTCCTTGCTCAGGAAGCCGCTGGCACCGGCCTTGAGCACATTGAGTCCGTACTGATCTTCCGAGTACGCGGACAGAATCAGGATCTTCACGCCGGGGTCTCCCGCCTTGGCCTGCCGCAAGACGTCGATGCCGGACAGGTCCGGCAGGGACAGGTCGACCAGGCACACGTCGAGCTTGCCGGAGCGTATTGCCGTCAACGCCTCGCGGCCTGTCCCGCCCTCGGCCTCGATCACGATATCGCTGTGCTGGTCGAGGATGTACTTGAACCCGGCCCGCACGATGTCGTGGTCGTCGAACAGCCCGAGACGGATCGTCAGCACATGGTTCTCCTACCGCAGCGTCTTATGCGTGTGAGATGAAACATAGCGGTCGCGCAACCGCCTGTCGGCCATCCGAGCCGACACGGCATTGTCGTCCTGACCCGAAGCCCATGTCGGCACTGCCCTACAGGTTCGATCTCGAAGGACAAGGGCAGCTGGCAGGCCGGCGATCTCGCGCTGAGTAAGATGGCCAGTTGCCCCGACACCGCCGAGATACGTGGACAGCCCTTTGCCGCCGCCCGCTCAGGAACCCGACGCGCCGATGCTGCGTATTCGCGGCGCTCGTACGCACAACCTGAAGAACATTGATCTCGACATCCCGCGCCAGAAGCTGGTCGTCATCACCGGGCTGTCGGGCTCAGGCAAGTCGAGCCTGGCCTTTGACACCCTTTACGCCGAAGGACAGCGCCGCTATGTCGAGAGCCTGTCGGCCTATGCGCGACAGTTCCTGCAGTTGATGGACAAGCCCGATGTCGACGTGATCGAAGGCCTTTCCCCTGCGATCAGCATCGAGCAGAAGGCGACCTCGCACAACCCGCGCTCCACCGTGGGCACCGTGACGGAGATCCACGACTACCTGCGGCTGTTGTATGCGCGTGCGGGAACGCCGTACTGCCCGACTCACGATTTGCCCTTGCAGGCGCAAAGCGTGAGCCAGATGGTTGATGCGGTCATCGCTCTGCCGCAGGACACGCGCCTGATGGTGCTCGCGCCTGTCGTACGCGATCGCAAGGGCGAGTTCGCCGAGCTGTTCCAGGACATGCAGGCCCAGGGCTATGTGCGCTTTCGCGTCGATGACGCCGTGGTCGAGGCGGCGGACGTGCCGAAGCTGAAGAAGACTGAGAAGCACGACATCGATGTCGTCGTCGACCGGGTCAAGACGCGGCCCGACATCGCGCAGCGGCTGGCGGAAAGCTTCGAGGCGGCGCTGAGGCTGGCAGGCGGTCGCGCGATCGCACTGGAGATGGACACCGGGCGCGAACACCTGTTTTCAAGCCGCTTCGCATGCCCCATCTGCAGTTATTCGCTGCCCGAACTGGAACCCAGGCTCTTTTCCTTCAACTCGCCGATCGGCGCCTGTCCCCATTGCGATGGATTGGGACAAGTCATCCTGTTCGATCCCGAGCGCGTCGTGGCATTCCCTTCATTGAGCCTGGGCAGCGGCGCGATCAAGGGCTGGGACCGACGCAACACTTACACATGGTCGCTGCTGGAGAGCGTCGCGGCGCATTACGGGTTTGACCTCGAGACGCCCTTTCAGGATCTGCCGGACCCCATCAGGCAGGTGCTGCTCTTCGGCAGCGCCGGGGAGGACATCGAGTTCGTCTATCAGTCGGAGGGCGCGAAGTCGCGGGTAAGGACTGTCAAGCGCAGGCACCCTTTCGAGGGGATCATCCCGACCTTCGAACGGCGTTTCCGCGAGACGGACTCGATGGCCGTTCGGGAAGAACTGGCGCGCTACCAGGCTCCTCGCCCCTGTCCGCAATGCCAGGGCACGCGACTGCGTACCGAAGCGCGCCATGTCTTCCTGCAAGGCCTCGGCAATGCCGCCCGGCTGCCGATCTACGAGGTCGAGCACGTCACTCTGGCCGATTGCCTCGCCTACTTCGAGCAGTTGAAATTGCAGGGCGCGAAGGCAGAGATCGCCGAAAAGGTGGTGCGGGAGATCCGCTCGCGGCTCAAGTTCCTCAATGATGTCGGCCTCAACTACCTGAGCCTCGATCGCAGCGCGGACACGCTTTCGGGCGGCGAAGCGCAGCGCATCCGGCTCGCCTCGCAGATCGGGTCGGGGTTGACCGGCGTGATGTACGTGCTCGATGAGCCCAGCATCGGGCTGCACCAGCGCGACAACGAGCGCCTGATCAGCACCTTGCGCCGGCTGCGTGACCTGGGCAACAGCGTGCTCGTGGTGGAGCACGACGAGGACATGATCCGCGCGTCGGACCATGTCGTCGACATGGGCCTCGGGGCCGGCGCGCATGGCGGCGAAGTGATTGCACAGGGTACGCCACAGGAGGTGGCCGCCAGCGAACGCTCGTTGACGGGACAGTACCTCGCGCACAAGCTGCGCATCGCGGTGCCCGAGCGCCGCGCTCCCCAGGCACAGGCGCAGCTGCGCATCGTCAACGCACGGGGAAACAACCTGCAAAGGGTGACCGTCGAGATTCCCGTGGGCCTCTTCACCTGCGTGACTGGAGTCTCGGGCTCGGGCAAGAGCACGCTGGTCAACGATACGCTGTATACCGCCGTCGCCCGACAGCTTTATTCAAGCCATGCCGAGCCCGCGGAGCACGATGAGATCGAAGGACTGGACGCCTTTGACAAGGTCATCAACGTCGATCAGAGTCCCATCGGCCGGACGCCCCGTTCGAACCCCGCCACGTACACCGGCCTCTTCACCCCCATTCGAGAGCTGTTCGCGGAGGTCCCCGCTGCCCGGGAGCGGGGCTATGGCCCGGGGCGCTTCAGCTTCAACATTGCCGGCGGCCGATGCGAGGCTTGTCAGGGTGACGGCGTGCTCAAGGTCGAGATGCACTTTCTGCCCGATGTCTACGTGCCGTGCGATGTGTGCAACGGTCAGCGCTACAACCGCGAGACGCTGGAGATCCTCTACAAGGGCCGCAACATCACCCAGGTGCTGGAGATGACGGTGGAGGAAGCCTTTTCCTTCTTCAATGCCGTACCGGCCATCGCCCGCAAGCTGCAGACGCTGCTCGATGTGGGGCTGGGCTACATCCGACTCGGACAGAGTGCCACGACGCTCTCAGGGGGCGAGGCGCAGCGTGTGAAGCTCGCACTGGAGCTGTCAAAGCGGGACACGGGGCGCACGCTCTATATCCTCGACGAGCCCACCACCGGGCTTCACTTCCAGGACACCGCGCAATTGCTCAAGGTGCTGCATCAGCTGCGCGACGCCGGGAACACGATCGTGGTGATCGAACACAACCTCGACGTTATCAAGACGGCCGATTGGCTGATCGACATGGGGCCTGAAGGCGGAGCGGGCGGTGGGCGCGTTGTCGCGACGGGGACGCCGGAAGACGTCTCTTTGAATTCTGCAAGCCATACCGGCCGCTACCTTCGGTCGCTGCTGCTCAAGTAGCGATACGTCCAGTTACGCCTGTCGAGGCGCCTGAATTGCAATGCCGTGTCACCACCGTGCCCCAGGGCGATTGCATCACCAACCGGTCCTTTTCTGTGATCGAAGCGCGACCCTTGAAAATCGCTGCGTTCCTTTCGAGTGAGTCAACAACAAGAAGCCAGACTGCAACCGTCCGACCAACTGCAACTGATGAGCGCGTTTGACAGCCTTGGAGATCCGCGACGGCGCCTGGCCAGTTGCAA
>DASTGE010000137.1:0-3565 GCA_035719405.1 Burkholderiaceae bacterium | reverse complement strand
GTCTCTGGCGGACCAACTGGGGGACGGCTGTGGGGACGACCGGAAAAAACAAGCATTGGCGCGGGTGTTTGACAGACTCCGTCTCCGCCAACATAAGCCGTTGATCTTCAACGGCTTTTTTCATTTCTGACCGCTATTGACTGCGGTTCTACTGCGGAATCCGAAGAAATAGCCCGATTCACCGCGGTCAGGTTGCGACCGGCGTCAGCCTTGGGCAACCACTTGGCATAGTGCCGCATCATTACCTGCAGGTTATGCCCGTGCTGGTCGGCCACCCAGACGGGGTTGGCGCCAGCCTGCAGCGCCATCGTGACCGACGTGTCGCGCAACTCTTTCGGCGGGCGGTGCCTGATGCCCAACATGCGCAGCGCCTGTGTCCATTCACGCCGCTGTTCCTGCTCGTCGTTCCAGGGCCGCCGGTGAAGGGATTGCGGAAGACTTCGGCTGTGCCGACCTGCGTGCGCGCGCGCTGACGGTCAATCACAGCGGCCGCGCGCTTGTTCAGCTCCACCGTTCGCTCCCGGTAGGTCTTCGTGCGCTCCTTCTCCTCCGTCATCACCTTCGCGCGGCGCACTAGGATCGTGCCGCTGCGCAGATCCACGTCAGTCCAGAGCAGCGCGATCTGCTCGCTGGTTCGCAGACCGGCGTAGGCGGCGAACTCGAAGTAGTCGGCCAGCTCGGCGCCGCGCTCAGGGTAGGCAAGAACGCCGTCGGCTTACCGCTTACCCCGCACTTCTAAAGGGCATGGAGGTAGGGGTCGGTGCCGTCCGCCTTGTCGCTGCTGCCGGCGTGCGCCAGCCGGCAGCAATCGCTTGAGCCGGTGAGCCTCTCGCTACCTGTAGCGAAGCGCGTTGGGGCGCAGCGGATTGCTCATGGTCAAGCCATGACAACCGCCACCGGACGTTCACACCTCCCCGATGGGGGTCACAGTCGTGAAAGGGCTCGCAGGTAATGCTTGGGGCGCCTTTGTTTCTTAAGCAGGTCCCAATTAGCTTGCGCCTCGTCATGCGCGAGCGCATCACGGGAGTAAATGGAGGACGGATGCGCGCCGTTACAAAACCTCCGGCGCGCTTACATTTTGAGCCTCGATGAACCGCGCACCCCGCCGTTAAGCCTTTCGACTCCAGGGAAGCGCTGCATCAATGTCGCGAGGCTGACAGCCTCACCGAATCAAGTTCAGCACTTCCCTACCGGATCGGCTGCTAAAGCGCGCAGGCAAAGGGCCTGACAGCGTCCGATCTTCAGTGCGAAAGCGATGTTCACGCATCGCGTTACACCGGCTTCCTGTCGGTCCCTACTCGCTAGACGCACTGGTCCACATCGTTCCCTCAAATGCGGCGCATGCGCCGCCAGGGGAACGGCTTGTCTAGCGAACTCGGATCGTCAACATGAAGTCTTCGCCTGCCGTCATTCGTCATACTGCCATTGCCAGCCTTTTCACCGCCTGCGCCATGCTCTCCGCCTGTGGTGGCGGCGAAAGCGAAACCAATGTCGCTGCAGCGAGCAGCAACGGGACCGCAAGCAAGCTGGGCGTAATCACCGTCGTCGGATCCCCTGCCCCTGCCCCTGCCCCTGCCCCTGCCCCTGCCCCTGCCCCTGCCCCTGCAACTGCGCCTGCCCCGGCAGGGCTTCCTCGCACCGCGATCTTCACCAATGGCCCGCTCAATGCCTCTGAGCAGTCGGTCGTCGGACGCTTCAGCCTTGCGATCCTTGGCATGTACCCGAGCATGGGTGTCAGCGGCATGCAGTCGATGGTCAACGGGCTGCGGGCGGTCAATCCGGACATCAAGCTCGCGCAGTACACGTTGCTGAACGAAATGACCCGCAGTGCGACGGTCAACGACGACAACTACGCGATCATGCAGGCGGTGACCGCCAACAACTGGTGGCTGCGCGACGCCTCCGGTAATTACCTTCAATGGACCTCGGCCTACAACGCCTACGAGGTCAACATGACCGATTGGGCTCCGGTCAACTCCGCGGGCCAACGCTGGCCCCAGTGGAAGGCGCAGTACGACAGCAACATCTTCTTCCAGCAGGTCAGCGGCCTGGACTACGTCTTCAACGACAACGTCTTCGGCGGCTCGCGGGTCACGGCAGACTGGATGGGTATCGGCAGCAATCAGGCCTGGGACGATCCCACCGTGGCCGTTGGCATCCGCAAGGGCTATGTGAACTACTGGAACGTACTGCGTACGTTGAACCCGAGCCTGAAGATCATGGGCAACGCGGACAACGACCTGAGTTCCGCCGAGTACAAGGGCCAGCTCGAAGGAGCGTTCCTCGAATGCCAAATGGGCTACAACTGGTCGTACGAGACCTGGGGCGGCTGGGACAAGATGATGTCGGTGTACCGGACCGCTCTGGCCAATACGAAAGCGCCGCACGATGTGATCTTCGAAGCGTGCACCGACGGCAGCACGCCCAGCCCTGCGTTGATGCGCTACGGCCTGGCCTCCGCCCTCATGGAGGACGGCCTCTTCGCCTACACCGTGAAAGGATCGAGCGCCGTGTATTGGGCTGACGAGTTCGGCGCGCGCATTGGCACCGCTGCCGAGGCGCCGCCCACCGCCCCCACGAGCTCCGGAATCTGGATGCGCCATTACACCAACGGTCTGGTCCTGGTGAATCCGAGCACGACCGCTACGCTGTCGATCGATGTCGGCGACGGCTACAAGCGGATCGCGGGTACTCAGGACTCGACGGTGAACAATGGGCAGGCACAGCGCATCGTCTCTCTGCCGCCGCAGAGCGGGCTGCTGATGATCAAGCAATAAGATGCCATAGAAGCACCAGATGACCCTGCAGGGTCCCCTCAGTTGACTTCCACGAACCTCGCTAGCCAAATTCCGCGAACCTCGCGGGAGCGAGCAAAACCGGGGGCAGGGTTCTGTGGCGTGAGGGGGTGCAAGATGGGGGCTTCTGACGGACGCAGGAGTTCCGGACATGCGAGTCACGATCCAAGCCAAGATCGAGCGCGCTGACGGCACACGTCAGACCGTCGAGGTCCTCTCGCTGAAAAGAGCCCTGCGGCAGGAAGCGTTTCTGGCATCCATCGGTATCGGTCGAGATGTTCCTGTGACGGTGCTGTGCGACGGCGGTGAAGACGTGTACGCCGCCGGTCGATTGGGCGAGCGAAGCGAGCGCGTTCTGGACTGGTTCCACATCGGCATGCGATTTGAGCACCTGCAACTCGCTCTGCAAGGACTCCGCGTGCTTGACTGAGTGCGGTCAGCCAATTCGATGGTCCGATAATCAAGTATCGCGATGGAAAACCATCTACCGCCACGGTGGGCTTCCGTCACAGTTCCCCCATCCCCCCGCCCCCACCCCCAACCCCGCCCCCCGGGGCGGGGAGGTCCTCGCCGCCGGACGGGCTCGGGAGCCTGGCGTCGCAAGCTTTGCCTGGCCCGATCCCTATAGCGTGGAGGTAGTTTCTTCCGAGTCAAGGGTGCGCTTCGCCGGGCTTAGCCCGCCCTTGACTCGGCCGAAACCACCAAACCAAACCCCGAAATTTTGATAGAGGCTCACGAATTTGGTCAGCCAACTTGATGTGTTAAGAATC
>DASTGE010000136.1:0-2800 GCA_035719405.1 Burkholderiaceae bacterium | reverse complement strand
AGTCACCGACGCGCCCGTACACATCGTGATGGAGGATGGCACCGAACTCGCGGTCGACGGCCGATTGCTGTTCTCCGACCTCTCGGTGGACCCGACTTCGGGGCAGGTCACGCTGCGCGCCGAGGTGCCGAATGTCGACGGCACCTTGCTGCCCGGCCTGTATGTGCGCGGCCGGCTGCCCCAGTATGCAGTCGACCAGGCGATGCTCGTCCCGCAGCAGGCCGTCACTCGCAGCGCGCAAGCCGACACCTTGATGGTGGTCGGCCCCGAGAACAAGCCGGTGCCGCGCACGGTGAAGATCGGCGGGGCGCAGGGGACGCAATGGGTGGTGCTCGAAGGCTTGAAGCCCGGCGAGCGGGTGATCGTCGACGGATTCCAGAAGATGCGTCCTGGCGCGCCGGTCAAGCCGGTGAAGTGGACGGGCGCGGGAGCCGCTTCCGCGCCAACCGGCGCTGCACCTGCCTCGGGCGCCGGCCGTTGAAAGACCAAGCCCAGAGCCTGTAAGCACAGAGGGTCCGGAGCCGAGCATGTCGAAGTTCTTTATCGATCGTCCCATCTTTGCGTGGGTGATCGCGTTGTTCATTCTTGTGCTGGGCACGGTGTCCATCACGCAGCTGCCGATCGCGCAGTACCCGCCTGTGGCGCCGCCGTCCATCGTGCTCAGTGCGGTGTATCCCGGCGCTTCGGCACAGGTGCTGGAAGAATCGGTCATCAGCATCATCGAGCAGGAGATGAATGGCTCGCCGGGGCTGATCTACATGGAGTCGGTGTCGCAGGCCAACGGCACGGGCACCATCACGTTGAGCTTCGAGCCCGGCACCAGTCCCGATCTCGCTCAGGTCGATGTGCAGAATCGTCTCAGCCGCGCAAGCCCGAGGCTGCCCTCAGCGGTCACGCAACAGGGCGTGCGCGTGGACAAGGCGCGCTCGAACTTTCTGCTGTTCACGATCCTGTCGTCGACTGATCCGAAGTGGGATCCCATCGCCATCGGTGACTATGCCTCACGCAATGTGCTGCCAGAGATCCAGCGCATCCCCGGCGTCGGCCAGGCGCAGTTGTTCGGTACAGAGCGCGCAATGCGGGTGTGGATCGACCCGGAGAAGCTGGTCGGCTACAACCTCTCCGTGCCGGAGGTCAATGCGGCGATCCGCGCGCAAAACGCTCAAGTGGCGTCGGGGACCATCGGTGACCTGCCGAACGTACCGGGACAGACGATCTTCGCCACGGTGGTCGTCAACGGCCAGTTGAGCACGGCCGAGCAGTTCGGCGACATCGTCCTTCGCGCCAATCCCGACGGTTCCACAGTGCGGCTGCGTGACGTGGCTCGCGTCGAGCTGGGCGGGCAGAACTACAACACGTCGGCCCGCCTCAACGGCAAGCCTTCCACGGGCATCGGCGTGCAGCTCTCGCCCTCGGGCAACGCGCTCGCCACGGCAACGGCAATCCGCAATCGGATGGATCAGCTGTCGCGCTATTTCCCACAGGGCATGCGCTACGACATCCCGTACGACAGCTCGCGCTTCGTCCGCATCTCGATACGGCAGGTGATCGAGACCCTGGTCGAGGCCGTGGTGCTGGTGTTCCTCGTGATGTTCCTGTTCCTGCAGAACTGGCGTTACACGCTGATCCCGACCGTCGTCGTGCCTGTCGCGCTGCTGGGCACCTTCTCCGTGCTGCTTGCACTTGGCTATTCGATCAACGTGCTGACGATGTTCGGCATGGTGCTGGTGATCGGCATCGTGGTTGACGATGCCATCGTCGTGGTCGAGAACGTCGAACGCATCATGAGCGAGGAGGGCTTGCCGCCGCGCGCGGCCACCCGCAAGGCGATGGGGCAGATCCAGGGCGCAATCGTCGGCGTGACCGTGGTGCTGACCTCCGTGTTCGTGCCGCTTGCGTTCTTCGCAGGCTCGGTGGGCAACATCTACCGGCAGTTTGCGACCGTGATGCTGTCGTCGATCCTGTTCTCGGCCTTCATGGCGCTGTCGCTCACGCCGGCGCTGTGCGCAACGCTGCTCAAGCAGGTCGAGGCGGGTCACCATCACGAGAAGGGCGGCTTCTTCGGCTGGTTCAACCGCGGCTTCTCCAGAACCGCGAAGAGATACGAAGGCTGGGTGGCGCGCGTGCTGAAGCGCACGTTCCGCTTCGTGCTGATCTACGCAGCCATCATCGGCGTGGTGGCGCTGCTGTTCATGCGCCTGCCTTCGTCGTTCCTGCCCGCCGAGGATCAGGGCTACATCGTCGTCAACGTGCAGCTGCCGCCTGGGGCGACGACCAACCGCACCATGAACGTCATGCAGCAGGTCGAAGACTTCGTCCTCAAGCAGCCGGAGGTGGCGGGCATGGTGTCGGTGCTGGGCTTCAGCTTTTCCGGCCAGGGCCAGAACGCGGGGATTGCGTTCGTGCCGCTCAAGGAATGGAGCGAACGCAAGGGGCAGGAGCATTCGGCGCAGGCGCTCGCCGGGAAGGTGTTCGGCGAGATGATGCGCGTTCGGGATGCCTTCATTTTCCCGCTGAGTCCGCCGCCCATCCCGGAGCTGGGCAACGCGTCGGGCTTCGCCTTCCGCCTCCAGGACCGCGGCGGCAAGGGCTACGAGGCGCTTTTGGCCGCGCGCAATCAGCTGCTCGGCATGGCCGCACAGAGCAAGGTGATCACCGGGGTACGGCCGGAAGGCCTGGAAGATGCGTCCCAGCTGCAGGTCGACATCGACCGCGACAAGGCGAGCGCGCTCGGCGTGTCGTTCGATGCGATCAACGCAGCCCTCTCCACCTCGATCGGCTCGACCTATGTCAACGACTT
>DASTGE010000135.1:0-2998 GCA_035719405.1 Burkholderiaceae bacterium | reverse complement strand
GGCGGCCATGGTGCGCTTCCTGAACCTGATGGCCGGCGAGCCCGAGATCGCCCGCGTGCCGGTCATGATCGATTCGTCGAAGTGGAGCGTCATCGAGGCGGGCCTCAAGTGCATCCAGGGCAAGGGCATCGTCAATTCGATCTCCTTGAAGGAGGGCGAGGCGGAATTCCGGCGCCAGGCCACGCTGGTGCGCCGCTACGGGGCCGCCGCGGTGGTGATGGCCTTCGACGAGCAGGGCCAGGCCGACACCTTCGAGCGCAAGATCCAGATCTGCGAGCGGGCCTACCGCATCCTGGTGGACGAGGTCGACTTCCCGCCCGAGGACATCATCTTCGACCCCAACATCTTCGCGATCGCGACGGGCATCGAGGAGCACGACAACTACGCGGTCGACTTCATCGAAGCCACGGCCTGGATCAAGGGCCATCTGCCGGGGGCCAAGGTCTCGGGCGGTGTGTCCAACGTGAGCTTCAGCTTCCGTGGCAACGAACCGGTGCGGGAGGCGATCCACACCGTATTCCTCTATCACGCGATCCGAGCCGGCATGGACATGGGCATCGTCAACGCCGGCATGGTCGGCGTCTACGACGACCTCGATCCCGAACTGCGCGAACGTGTCGAGGACGTCGTGCTCAACCGCCGTGCAGACTCGACCGAACGATTGCTGGAGATCGCCGAGCGCGTGAAGGGCGCGGCCAAGGACGACTCCGCGCGGCTCGCATGGCGTGCCATGTCGGTGGACGAACGGCTCAGCCACGCGCTGGTGCATGGCATCACCGAATTCATCGTGCAGGACACGGAGGAAGCCTGGCAGAACGTGAAGGCCAGGAACGGTCGTCCGCTGCATGTGATCGAAGGGCCGCTGATGGACGGGATGAACATCGTTGGCGATCTCTTCGGCCAGGGCAAGATGTTTCTGCCCCAGGTGGTGAAGTCCGCGCGAGTGATGAAGCAGGCCGTGGCGCACCTCATCCCCTACATCGAGGAGGAAAAGAAGAGGCTCGCCGATGCCGGCGGCGACGTGAAGGCCAAGGGCAAGATCGTGATTGCCACCGTGAAGGGCGACGTGCATGACATCGGGAAGAACATCGTGACCGTCGTGCTCCAATGCAACAACTTCGAGGTGGTCAACATGGGGGTGATGGTCCCCTGCCAGGACATCCTCGCCAAGGCCAAGGTCGAGGGCGCAGACATCATCGGTCTGTCGGGCCTCATCACCCCGAGTCTCGAAGAGATGCAGCACGTGGCTTCCGAGATGCAGCGCGACGAGTTCTTCAGGCTGCGCAAGATCCCCCTGCTGATCGGCGGCGCGACCACGAGCCGCGTGCACACGGCAGTAAAGATCGCGCCCCACTACGAGGGCCCGGTTGTGTATGTGCCCGATGCTTCACGCTCTGTCGGGGTGTGCGCCGACCTGCTGTCCGACGAGCGAGCCACGAAGTTCATCGACGAGCTGAAGGCCGACTACGAAAAGGTGCGCACGCTGCACGCCGGCAAGAAGCAAACGCCTCTTGTCACTCTCGCCGACGCGCGCGCCAACAAGACCGCCATCGACTGGGCCTCGTACGATCCCCCCAAGCCGAAGTTCATCGGCCGCCGCGTCTTCCGCAACTACGACCTTGCAGAGTTGAGCAACTGCATCGACTGGGGTCCGTTCTTCCAGACGTGGGACCTCGCGGGCCGCTTTCCCGAGATCCTTCGCGACGAGGTGGTCGGGGCGGAGGCGCAGCGCGTGTTCAGCGACGGCAAGCGCATGCTGCACCGGCTGATCGAAGGCCGCTGGCTGCAAGCGGCCGGCGTGATCGGGCTGTATCCGGCAAACACGGTAGACGACGATGTGATCGAACTGTACGCCGACGAGTCGCGCGAGACAGTCGTCCTGCGTTGGCAGCCGCTGCGCATGCAGAGCGAGCGGCCGGTCATCGACGGCGTACGGCGGCCGAACCGGTCGCTCGCGGATTTCGTTGCACCCAAGGGCGTGAGGCCGGACTACATAGGCGCATTCGCCGTCACCGCTGGCCTCAACGTCGAGAAGAAGGAGCGCCAGTTCATCGACGACCACGATGATTACTCCGCGATCATGCTCAAGGCACTTGCCGATCGTCTTGCGGAGGCTTTTGCAGAGCGCCTGCACCAGCGCGTACGCACAGAGCTCTGGGGCTACGCGCCCGACGAGCAGTTGAGCAACGAGGAACTCATCGCCGAGAAGTACGGAGGCATTCGTCCGGCGCCTGGTTATCCCGCCTGCCCGGATCACCGCATCAAGCGCGAAATATTCGAAGTGCTGCAGGCCGAAGAGGTGGGGATGGGTTTGACCGAGAGCCTCGCGATGATGCCGGCGGCCAGCGTCAGCGGCTTCTATCTCGCGCATCCGGCCTCGACCTATTTCAACGTGGGCCGCATCGGGGACGACCAGTTGGCGGACTGGGCAGCGAATCAGCGCGTCGAACTCGACGAAGCCCGCAGGCTGTTGATGACGCAGTTGTAGATCGCGCTCACGCAGTGAGGTGCCAGTGCGGCGGCAGCACGGGCCGACAAGTACGACGGCAGTCACGTAACCCGTGGTTACTATTGATGTGGCGGCAGCTGGCAACCCTGCCGTCCGTTTGACGTTCTAGTTTGACGTTCTATATAGCGTACGAGCGGCGCGGCCGCCGCGACATGAACAATGACAGGAGAACTCGAATGACTGAGACGTCTGCGTCCTCACGTGTATCCGTCCGCATGCCGTCAATCGCAGCGCTGATCGGCGGGGTCGTGCTGCTGGCCTCCCTCGGCGCAGCAGCCAGCTGGATCCGGCAATTCGCGGCCGATTCGCGTACGGTGCCGGTGGCCGAGCATCAGATGGCATTGGCCCCGAACGAGACGCTGCTTCCACCGGCTCGGACCGAGGCGCGCCTCCAGGAAAGTGAGGCGACCCAGGGAGGAGTTTCTGCTCCCTCGCCGACAACGGAGCAGGCAGCCGCGAGGCCCATGCCGACAACGCCCGACCCTCTCA
>DASTGE010000134.1:0-3452 GCA_035719405.1 Burkholderiaceae bacterium | reverse complement strand
CCGTCCCAGAGGATGCAGAAGGCATCGGAACCGAGCCCGTTGCTGCAAGGCTCGACGATGGTCATGACGGCGGCGCTCGCAATGGCAGCATCCACGGCATTGCCGCCCCGGAACAGCATCTGAAGCCCTGCCTGGGCAGCTGCCGGGTGTGACGCCGCGACCACCTTGCGGCCGAACACCGGCAGCCGTGTCGAGGGGTAGGCGGCACTGATGTCGAAGGGCATGCTCATGGCGCCGATTGTCGTGCACGGGGCGGCCCAAAAGACAAGAGGCCGCCCGCGGATACGGGCGGCCTCCGGAACAACTTCGAAGCAGTCGCCGTCGTCAGTCGGCTTCGGCGAATGCCTCCTCGCGCTTGTTCTTGATCGCAGGCAACGTCACGATCACGATCATCAACGCCGCGGCCACGAGCAGGCCTGCCGAGAGCGGCCGCGACAGGAACGTGCTCCAGTCACCGCGGGACAACAGCAGCGCACGACGCAGGTTCTCCTCCATCATCGGACCGAGGATGAAGCCCAGCAGCAGCGGCGCGGGCTCGCAGTTCAGCTTGTAGAACACATAGCCGACCACGGCGAACAGGGCCGTCATGTACACGTCGAACGAGTTGTTGTTCAACGTATACGTGCCGATGCAGCAGAACACGGTGATGGCCGGGAACAGGAAGCGGTACGGCACGGTGAGCAGCTTGATCCAGATGCCGATCAGCGGCAGGTTCAGGATCACCAGCATCAGGTTGCCGATCCACATCGAGGCGATCAGGCCCCAGAACAGCTGCGGGTTGCTGGTCATGACCTGCGGGCCGGGCTGGATGCCCTTGATCGTCATCGCACCCACCATCAGCGCCATCACCGCATTCGGCGGAATGCCGAGCGTGAGCATCGGGATGAACGAAGTCTGCGCACCCGCATTGTTGGCCGACTCAGGCCCCGCCACACCCTGGATGGCGCCCTTGCCAAAGCGTGACGGATCCTTCGCCACCTTCTTCTCCAGCGTATAGGCCGCGAACGACGCGAGCAATGCACCACCACCCGGGAGCACGCCGAGGATCGAGCCAAGCGCCGTGCCGCGAAGCACGGCCGGGGCTGCGTCCTTGAAGTCCTGCCTGGTCGGCCACAGGCCCTTGACTTCCTTGGTGAACACCTCGCGATGCTCGGCCGGCCGGCTCAGGTTGGCGATGATTTCGCCGAAGCCGAACACGCCCATGGCGATGGTGACGAAGCCGATGCCGTCGGTCAGCTCGGGGATGTCGAAGCTGTAGCGCGGCGTGCCGGAGATCACGTCGGTGTTGATCTGGCCCAGCAGCAGGCCGAGGATGATCATCGAGATCGCCTTGATGAGCGAGCCCGAGGCCAGCACCACCGCACCGATCAAGCCGAGCACCATCAGGGAGAAGTACTCTGCAGGACCGAACTTGAAGGCCAGCTCCGTCAATGGCGGTGCAAAGGCGGCGATGATGATCGTGCCCACGCAGCCGGCAAAGAACGAACCCAGGCCGGCCGCGGCGAGCGCCGAACCCGCACGGCCCTGGCGCGCCATCTGGTAGCCGTCGATCGCCGTGACGACCGAGCTGGACTCGCCGGGCACGTTGATGAGAATCGCAGTGGTGGAGCCGCCATACTGCGCGCCATAGTAGATGCCGGCCAGCATGATGAGCGCCGGCGTCGCGTCCAACGCATAGATCGACGGCAGCAGCATCGCGATCGTGGCCACGGGGCCGAGCCCCGGCAGCACGCCGATGAGCGTGCCCAGCACGCAGCCCATGAAGCCGTACAGCAGGTTCTGAAAGCTCAGCGCCGTCTGGAAGCCGAGCAGAAGGTTGTTGATCAGGTCCATTGCACGCGCCCCTTCAACCCGCCACCGCGCCGGACATGAATGTCGGCCACAGCGGGATGATCAGCTTCAGCCCGAGGATGAAAATTGCCCAGCTGCCCACGGTCAGCACAATGCAGTTGACCAGCACGTCCTTCCAGTGGAATTCATCGCCGGCAAGGCTGACCATCACGACCAGCAAGGGCAGCGAAATGGCCATGCCGAGCCGGGGCAGCGTGACGCCGAACAGCGCGACCGCAGCGACGATGACGATGAGCGGCTTCCATGCGATGCTGCCGACCGGATCGCCACCCTCGACCTCGATCGTGAGGGCCTTGAAGAGCACGACGGCCCCGAGAATGGCCATCAGGATGCCCAGCCCGAATGGACAATAGCCCGGACCCGGGCGCGCCGACGTGCCGAAGCTAAAGCTCAACGCACCGACGGCGAACACGATACCGGTCACGATGAACATCAACCCGGACCAGAAGTCTCGTTGACTCTTGATATGCACGTGGAATTCCTTGAAGTCCTGGTAGTTCAGTATTCAAAGGATTCTAGGAACCTGTCCTTCTTCGACAGGTGTGGTTTCCACGTAACGTGAGTCAAGCCCTTGGCAGCGGCAGCACTTCCGGGTTGATGGGTGTGGGCGGCCTTCCCGGATTCGGCCCCACGCCGAGCGCCGCTTTGAGGTTGTCGGCGGCCAGGGCGAACATGGCGCGCCGGGTTGTCACGCTGGCACTGGCGATGTGCGGGGTCAGCACGACATTGGGCACTTCCAGCAATGCGGGATGCACACGCGGCTCGCCCTCGAACACATCGAGGGCGGCCGCAGCGATGCGACGTTCACGCAAGGCTTCGGCCAACGCCGCATCGTCGACGATGCCGCCTCTGGCGACGTTGGTGAGCGTCGCGGTCGGCTTCATGAGTGCAAGCTCGTCCGCCCCGATCAAATGGTGCGATTCAGGCGAATACGGCAGCACGACGACGACATGATCGGCTTCGCGCAGCAGCGTCGCTTTGTCAACATGGCGCGCCGCAAGTTCGCTTTCCACGGCCTCAGGCAGGCGCGACCGGTTGTGATAGATCACCTGCATGCCGAAGCCGAAGCGTCCGCGCCGGGCGATCGCCTGCCCGATGCGGCCCATCCCGAGCACGCCGAGCGTGGTGCCGTGAATGCCCTGCCCGATCATCATGTCGTACGACCACTTCATCCACTCGCCACGCCTGAGGAAGCGCTCGGCTTCCGTGATACGACGGGCGGTCGCGAGCATCAACGCGAACCCGAAGTCCGCCGTGGTTTCGGTGAGCACATCAGGCGTGTTCGTGCACAGCACGCCGCGTGCCGTGCAAGCGGCGACATCGAAGTTGTTGTACCCCACGGCCATGTTGGCCACGACGCGCAACTGCGGGTTGGCGTCGAGCACTTCGGCATCGATCCGTTCGCTGCCCGTCGTGATCGCACCCAGCTTGCCATGCAGGCGCTCGATCAGCTCAGGCTTGGTATAGACGCGATCGCCAAGGTTGTCTTCGACCTCGAAGTGCTCGCGCAAGGCATCGACCAGATCGGGAAAGGCGGCACGCGCAACAAGGATGGCGACAGGCATCTTTCAACGAAACCAGATGAAGGTCATCAGCGCGAA
>DASTGE010000133.1:0-10899 GCA_035719405.1 Burkholderiaceae bacterium | reverse complement strand
CGCGAGGGATCGTCGGAGGTCGAATGCGCGCCGGCGCGATACGTGATCCACTCGATCAGCGTCGGGCCAAGGTTGGAGCGCGCGCGCTCGGCGGCCCAGCACGAGGCCGCCAGCACCGCGAGGAAGTCGTTGCCGTCGACCCGCAGGCTCGCGATGCCACAGCCGATGCCACGGGCGGCGAAGGTGGTCTGCTCGCCCCCGGCGATCGCCTGGAAGGTCGAGATCGCCCACTGGTTGTTGACCACATTGAGGATCACGGGCGCGCGGTACACATGCGCGAAGGTCAGTGCGGTGTGGAAGTCGGCCTCCGCAGTGGAGCCGTCGCCGATCCAGCCCGAGGCGATCTTCGTGTCGCCCTTGATGGCCGAGGCCATCGCCCAGCCCACCGCCTGGATGAACTGCGTCGCCAGGTTGCCCGAGATCGAAAAGAAACCGCAGCGCTTGTACGAATACAACACCGGCAATTGCCTGCCCTTCATCGGGTCGCGCGCATTGCTCATGAGCTGGCACATCAACTCCGCCATGGACACGTCGTCGCGTGCCAGCAGCAGGCCCTGTTGCCGATACGTCGGAAAGCACATGTCGCCGGGCTGGAGCGCAAAGGAATGTGCAACGGCGATCGCCTCCTCGCCAAGGCATTGCATGTAGAACGAGATCTTTTTCTGGCGCTGCGCGATCAGCATGCGCGCGTCATAGATCCGCGTGCGGAGCATCGCGCGAAGTCCGCGCAGCAGCAGCGGGGCATCTGCCGCCCCAGCCCACGGGCCGACCGCGCGACCGTCATCGTCGAGCACGCGCACGAGGCCATAGGCAAGGTCTTCTGCGTCGCGCGGGGTGCAATCGACCCGCGGACGGCGAACCTCTCCCGCAGCTGACACATGCAGGTAGGAGAAGTCCGTGTGCATGCCCGGACGTGCCGGCGGGTCGGGCACATGCAGGCGCAGCGGCACGCTATGGCTCATCAAGGCCTCCTTGGCGCATATCGCACAATGCCGGGGTGGCGCCGTGCGAGCCTAGCCTCAAACGCGCAAAGCGCTGTCGGGTGGAACCCGAGGCATGTCGCTTGCCTGGAGAGGGGGGCAGATGAGGTGGAACTACGGTCGCTGCACAGTGTGGGGCTGCGCATATATTTTCTTGCTCGCGGCGTGTTCGACGACGCCACCGCCGCCAAGGGGTTTGCTGCCTTTGCTCGATTCAGTATGGGTTGCCCCCGATCCACAGACGACAGTGCTGACACGGCCTGCACGGAACGAGCTCCCAGCAAGTCCATCAAACGAAGCATCTGTCGCACAGGCGGCCTCTGGCGGCGCCGAAGCGGCAGACGGGCAGAACGAGGCCGGCACAGCTCCATCGCCGGCGCCTCCGGCGCCTGCACAAGCGACGTTGCCACCTGTGATCGACCGTTCATCGAGGACCGCGCCGCAGGAGAGCGAGCAGGCCGATGCAGTAACGGACATCCCGCGGATCATCGTCTTCGATCCCGATGGCTATCGCATTGACGACGAATATCGCCTGCTGCTCGAAGCCCACGCCGGGCGCCTTCGGGCCGATCCTGCAGCGCGGGTGCGGATCGAGGGCCATGCCGACGGCCAAGGCAGCCGAGCGTACCAGCAGGCGCTCGCCGACAAGCGCGCGGATGTCGTCAGGAAGGCGTTGCTGGCGCTCGGCGCTGCGCCTTATCAGCTGCACGCCGTGGGCCACGTCGAGCCGCGAACGCGCGCGGGGCCACCGAGTGTCGCGATCGCTTCACAGCGGCGCCGCGTGGTGCTGGTCGACGAGTGACGAGGTTGATAGCCTTCGGCACCTGATTCACCGCTTGAGGAGATCGTCCAATGGCCTTCAGCCGCACCCGCGTCGCGCTGCTTTGCACCGCGGTAGTCCTCGCCGCCTGTGCGACCCGCATGCCGGGCAGCGATACCGGCATGAGCTTTTTCGTGACGAGCACCAACCCGGGCAAGGGCGCTGATTTCGGCGGAGTCGCCGGCGCCGACCGCTATTGCCAGTCGCTCGCCAGCGTGGCCGGCGCCGGCAACAAGACCTGGCATGCCTATCTGAGCACCACGGCCAGCGAGGGCCAACCTGGCGTGAACGCGCGCGACCGCATCGGCGCCGGGCCTTGGCGGAATGCGAAGGGCGTTGTCATCGCGTCCAGCATCGACAACCTGCACAGCGACGCCAACAACCTCGACAAGCAGACCGCGTTGACCGAGAACGGCACCCCGGTGAGCGGACGCGGCGACGCCGTGACCATGCACGACATCCTCACCGGATCGTCGCCGGAAGGGCGTGCCGTGCCGGGCTCTCAGGACACGACCTGCCGCAACTGGACCAGCAGCACCGATGGCAGTGCGATCGTGGGACACCACGACCGTATAGGCCTCGACGAGAGCGCCGCCGCCAAGTCGTGGAACTCGTCGCATCCGACACGAGGGTGCAGCATGGACGCGCTGCGCAGCACAGGCGGGGCAGGTCTGTTGTATTGCTTCGCGGGATAGCCAGGCGGCGGCGGCGTCACCCCACGCGCAACCCCTCGCACACCGCGTTCAGCCTCTCGGCGTCCTCGGGTGGCAGATCCCCGGCGCGCAGTCGGGCGGCGCGTTCGATCGAACGTAGACGGAACTCGAGCTCCTGCTCCACCGCCTCCAGCTCCGGCGCATCATCCGCGCCGAGGCTGGCGGCACTCCATAGCCCGCTCGCGTTCCAGCCCGTACGCAGGCGGACCAGCAGATGCCGGGCGAGCCCGAGCGCATCCTTGAGCCCCTGACAAGCCGTCGCGGCCAGCGCGGTATCCACCCTTTCCTGCGCCGCCTGCATCGCACGATCCAGCCCACCGAGGCGCTGCTGGATCTGCTCGGGACTCTCGACGGCCTCCATCGGCGACTGCTTCTGAGCGGTATAGGCCACGAGGCCGACCCAACTGAGGTCGAATTCACCGGGCACAGCGCGCAGCGCAACACTGGCCCGCCCGAGCTGGCCACCGCTTCGGAGCACCGCGAGGGTGCCATCGGTCACAGCGAGCAGGCGCCCGAGCGGGGAGATCTGCTCACGTTGCAGGCAATGAGGAAAGCCCGAGCCATCGAGCCGCTCGTGGTGCTCGGCCACGGCGCGCGCCACCTCCGGCGGGTAGTTGGTCAGCTGCTCGATCAACAACCGACCCACGTGCGGATGCACCACCAGTTGCTGATAGCTCTGGAAATCCAGCGTGCGGTGGGCGTCGGCCTCTCCGAATTCGGGGGCGATGTACATCTCGCCAAGGTCATGCACGAGGCCGGCCAGCATGGCCAGCCGCAAATGGCCGGTGTCGCCGCCACGTGCGATCGACAACGCGCCGTTGAGCGCCATGGCCTGCACGGCATGATCAAAGGACTCCGGGCGTGCGGCCTGTCCTGCCGTAAGCAGCAGTTGCACCACCGAATGCAGCGGCAGGTGGTTTGCTGCATGCACCAGTTTGTCGGCGTAGCGCTTCAGCAGAAGCGAGATGGTCGAGTCTGCCGCGATCAGCGATTCCAGCGCAAACACGAGGGAACGCCCCGTGACGCCATCTTCGGCGTAAAGGCAGCTTTCCAGGGGATGCCGCAGCTGCCGATCGAGCAGCTTGCGCTGCAGCGCCTGCGATACAGGCTGCTCACGCGCCCACAGCTTGGTGCCCGTGATGTCGAAGATGTCGCGCGACGCGATGATTGAGCGGGTCTCGCTGGCCTGCAGGATGGTTGCCAGCGCGTGAGGATTCGCGCTGGAAAAATTGAGTCCTTCGCGGGCAGGCGACGATTGCACGACGGTTCTCCAAAGATCTCCTCCGTTTTCGACCCGCTCCGTCAGGGACTAAGCGAGCAACTGTGACAAGGGGTTTCCGCAACCCGGTGAGTCTCGCCCGCAGCGCGGGCACTCAGAACACGCCCAATGCCAGCCCGGTGGCCATTGCGGCCCCGAGTTCCTCGCAGCGCTTCAGATCGTCCGGCCCGACTCGCTTCGGCGCCAGGATCGCCTCCGGCGTCTGCGCGTGCACGCAGACGATCAGCGGTTCGGAGATCGCCTTGAGGCGCCAGCCGGTCGCGATGCGCTCGACCTGGCGCGCGGCGTTCGCGCCGTCGCTGCCCGCACAAACCATCGTGGCGTACGGACGCCCGTTGATGCGGTCCAGCGCCGCGTAGTAGCAACGGTCGAAGAAGTCCTTCATCAGGCCCGACATGGCCGCCAGGTTTTCCGGCGTCGCAAAGAGATAGCCGTCTGCCAGCAGAACGTCATCGGGCAGTGCATCGGGCGCCCGCAGCAGCCGCACGGTCACATCGGCGCTTTCCATGCGAGCACCCGCGACAGCGGCCTGAGCCAACTGCAGAGTGCCGCCGGTCAAGGTGTGGTGGACGACGAGCAGTGTCTTCATCGCGGCTTGCAATCGTGCAATCGGATGGCTGAAGGGGCATCTTGCCATGCACGACGATGTGCAGGACCTCGTGCTCGAGACCCGCCTGGGGCGGTCGCCGCATTAAGCCGGTACTAGGCCCAGGCGGGCACGAGCCGCTGCCGCAGGAGACTGCTGCCGACGTCCACCGTGACAACGAGCAACAGCGTCGCGATCAGCACCGTCGACGCCTGCGCCTGCTGGAACAACGACAGGTGGAAGTACAGCATCTGCCCGAGGCCGCCGGCCCCGACGAAACCGAGCACGGAGGCCATGCGGATGTTCATCTCGAGGCGATAAAGGCTGTAGGACAGCCACTGTGCATCGACCAGAGGCAGTGTGCCATAGCAGAAAGCCATGGCCGGCGCACTGCCCGCCTCTGTCAATGCCGCTTCCGGCAATCGGGGCGCGTTCTGCAGCGCCTCCGCAAACAGCCGCCCGAGCACCCCGGTGGTGTGCAAGGCCAGCGCCAGCGCTCCGGCGAAGGGTCCGAGCCCGGCCGCCAACACCATCAGTGCAGCCCAAACCAATTCAGGAACGCTGCGAAGAACGTTCAACCCGAATCGGACGCCCGCCGCGGCCGCGCCTCCGAAGCGTCCCGACGCGAGCAGCCCGAGAAGTGCGCCACCGATCACGGCGAGCAGCGTGCCGACCGTAGCGATGGCAAGTGTCTGCAGCGCCGCCCACGCGGTCCTCACAATGAAAGCGGTGGACAGGTCCGGCGGAAAGAACTCGGAGACGAAGCGGCCCATGGCATCAAGGGAGCCGGCGTCGAACAAGCTGCGGTAGTCCAGCCTGAGGTAGGCGAAGCTCGAGACGACCGCGAGGACGACGAGCAACGCGACGACTTCGGCGTGTATGCGCGAACGTCCTGCAAGCGAAGCACTGCCCGTCGCCATGCCGCTCGTCACCGCAGCATCCTCCTCAACCCGGCGCTGATCCCGTCGGCCATCAGCACGAGCAGCAGGAAGGTGACGAGGATCGTGCTGGCCTCGCCGCCGTTGAGCATCTTCATCGACTGATCCATCAACTGCCCCAGGCCGCCGGCGCCGACAAAGCCCATCACCACCGAAGCGCGGATCGCACATTCCCAGCGATACACGGTGTACGACACAAGCTCGGCCGCTGCGTTGGGCAGCAGTCCGTAGCACAGAGCGGTCAGGCGCCCGGCGCCGGCTTCGAGCAGTGCACGGGCGGGGCGCCGGTCGGTCGACTCCAGGATCTCCGCATACACCTTGCCCAGCATGCCGCCATAGGTGATCGCCAGCGCGAGTACGGCGGCGCCCGGACCGAGCCCGAGCACGCGCACGAACAACAGCGCCCACACCACCTCGGGCAGTGCGCGCAGCATCGTGAGCACTAGCCGGGCCATCTCCCGCACCCACCGCGCACGCGCCTGGCCTGCGCCGGGGCCGATTTCCGACGCCGACAGTGAGCGGGCGACCACGAAGGCGAACGGCACGGCAATCACGAATGACAGCGAGATGCCTGCCGTTGCCATTGCAAGGGTCTGGAGCGTGGCCTGGGCAACCAGACCGAGGAACCAAGCCGAGGTCGCCGGGGGCAGGAAGCCGGCGAGAAAGCCTCCGATGACCTTCAGGTTGCCGGGCTCGATCAGCGCCGACGGCCTGAACTGCGTCAGCACCAGCAACGGCCACAGCACGACGATGCCGGCCAGCAGCATCCCGGCTCGACGCAGCGCATCCGGATCCCGTGGTGCAACGGACGAAGTGCCCATCAGCACCGCGGACGCACCAGTGGCACCACCTTGCCCACGCCCTTCGGTACCACATCGGGCGGCAAGGGCGGTTCCTCGGCTTGTGTCGGCAGCACCCTGCCCTCGGAGGCATAAAGCTGCAGCAGCATCGGCCGGGTGACTTGGGACGACGGAAGGTCGAACACGACCTCGCCGTCGCGCATGCCGACGATGCGTGGGAACCACTTCAGAGCGAGGTCGACCGCATGCAGCGAGGCGAACAACGCCGCTCCTGTCTGCCTGCTCTGCACGACCAGCTGCTCCAGAGCCGAGTCGGCCAGCGCCGGATCGAGCGCGGACACGGACTCATCGGCCAGCAGCAGGCGCGGCTGCTGGTACAGCACGCGCGCAATGCCCACACGCTGCAATTGCCCTCCTGAAAGCCTGTCGCACCGGTCGAACAGGCGACCGGCCATGTCCACCCGCGCAAGCGCCTCGCAGGCACCGCCGACGTCTGCGGGAACGAGCAGCGAGCGCAGCGCGCGCAGAGCACTCCACTGCCCGAGCCGTCCGGCGAGAACCGCGGTCACGACGCGCAGCCGCGGCGGAATCGGCGGCGACTGATGGACCATGCCGAGCTGGGCACGCAACCGCCTCAATTCCGCTGCAGTCATCCGCCAGGGGTCGCGGCCGAGCACCTCAAGCTGCCCCTGCGCCGGGCGCAGTGCCGCGCCGGCCACGCGCAACAGAGTCGTCTTGCCGGCCCCCGACGGGCCGATCACCGCCACCTGCTCGCCCTCGAGCACCCGCAGCGACACGCGCTTCAGCGCCTGCCGCCCGTCGCCGAAGACCACATCGAGGCCGGCGACCGAGAGGCTCACTTGATCAATCCCGCCGACTTCGCCGCGGCCTCGATGCCGTCATAGTTCGACGCCCGCGTGGGAATGAACTTCGACGCGCGCTGCAACGCCATGATCTCCTTGTGCTCGGGCTTGTCGGGGTCCAGCTTGAGAAAAGCCTCGGTGATCTTGCGCGCCAGGGCCGGATCGAACCCGGGGCGCACGGTCCAGTTGTAGTCGTAGTAAGGCGACGTGGTCGCGATCACCTTCACCCTCGCGGCATTCGGGTTGTGCGATTCCACCAGCTTGTCCCAGACGGATGCGTTGAGCACGCCGGCCTCGGCGCGACCGGCCGCCACGAAGGCCACCGTCGCGTCATGAGCACCGGAGTAGGCCACGGTCTTGAAGTCCGTCTCGGGGTTGATGCCCGCCTGTTGCAGGAAGTAGCGCGGCATCAGGTGCCCCGAGGTGGACGAGGCGGAGCCAAACGCAAAGCTCTTTCCCTTCAGCCCGGCCAGCGTATTCACAGGGGAATCGAGGGGCACGATGAAGCGGCTGGTGAACTTCTCGTCCTCCGCCCGCTGCACGAGTGGCACCACGCCGCCGCTCGTGCGCACCTTCGCCTGAACGAAGGTGAAGCCACCTAACCAGGCAAGATCGATCTTGCGATTGGCGAGCCCCTCGACCACCGCCGCGTAGTCGGTCACAGGCGTGAACTGCACGTCCATGCCGGTCTCGACCTTGAGGTATTCGCCCAGGGGCTTGAACTTGCGCTGCAGTTCCGTCGGCGCTTCATCAGGAATGGCGGACACCCTCAACACCGCAGTCTGGGCGCACGCCCCGGCCGCACTCAACACGAAGGCGGCGGCAAGCATGGTTCTCTTCATAAGCACGCAATGGGCACAGTCATGCAAAGCGCGATCTTCGCCGAAGCCCACAGCCTGACACAATCAACTCATGAGTGACCCTTCCTGCCCTTCGCCCTCTGGGCCGATCCGGCTCACGAGCTTCTCTCATGGCGGCGGCTGCGGCTGCAAGATCGCACCCGGCGTGCTCTCGCAGATCCTCAAGTCGACGGGCGGAAGTGTCATCCCGCCGCAGCTCCTGGTAGGCATCGAAACGGCCGACGATGTGGCGGTGTACCGGCTCAACGACCAGCAGGCCCTGGTCGCCACCACCGATTTCTTCATGCCGATCGTCGACGATCCCTTCGACTTCGGCCGCATCGCCGCGACCAACGCGATCAGCGATGTTTACGCCATGGGCGGGACCCCGATCATGGCATTGGCGCTGGTGGCAATGCCGGTGGACCGCCTGCCGCTGGACGTCATCGGGCGCATCCTGCAGGGAGGCGAGGCGGTATGCCGCGCAGCCGGAATCCCGATCGCAGGCGGACACACCATCGATTCAGTCGAACCCATCTACGGACTCGTTGTCATGGGGCTGGTGCATCCTGACCACCTCAAGCGCAATGCCGATGCCAGGGCCGGGGATGCGCTCGTGCTCGGCAAGCCGCTGGGCGTTGGCGTTCTTTCCGCCGCATTGAAGAAGGAGCAGTTGGATCGCGCCGGCTACGAACAGTTGATCAACACCACAACGCTGCTCAACACCCCGGGCTCTCTTTTCGCCCGCATGGCCGGCGTGCACGCGCTGACCGACATCACCGGCTTCGGCCTGGCCGGTCACGCCCTGGAGCTCGCGCGCGCAGCCGCGCTGCAAGTCGTGATCGGCTGGCACAAGGTGCCGCTGCTGCCGGGCGTGGAGGCATTGGCGGCCGAAAGCGTGGTGACCGGCGCGTCGGGCCGCAACTGGGCGGCGTACGGTGAGGAGGTCCGCCTCGACCCCGATCTGCCCCTCACGGCGAAAGACCTCCTCACCGACCCGCAGACCTCCGGCGGGTTACTCGTGAGCTGCGCGCCGGAGACGGTGGACGAAGTCTTGCGCATCTTCCGCTCCGAAGGCTTTGTGCACGCCACGGAGATCGGACGCATGGAATCGGGAAGCGGACTCGTGGTGCGACCCTGAAAAGCGGAGCGTTTACGTCAAACTCCGGTCGTCCGCCACATATTGACCCGTTTTGACATCCGCCCGGGTTGGTGCAGTGCGGTGATGCCGCCACACTACCGCCCCAGCCGCCGCGACCACCAGAAAGGGACCGATGTCACGCCAGCTGTTGAGCTTCACCGTTCGCCGTGCCACCACGGAAGCCGATTTCCGCGCCGCCTGCCGCGTCCGCGTCGCCTCCTACGGACATCACCTGCCGGGCATGGCAGATGCGTGGAGCGAGCCTGATGCGCTCGACCGCCACCCTGACACCGTCGTGTTCGTCGCGACTTGCAAGAGCAGCGGCGAGCCGGTGGGGACGGTGCGTCTGGCGAGCAACGCGCATGGCCCCACACAGATCGAGCGAAGCACCCCGCTGCCCGACAGCATTGCCGGCAGGCCGATGGCTGAAGTGACGCGCCTGGGCGTGGTGCCGGGCCATGACGACCCCGCCGTCAAGCTCGGGCTGATGAAGACGATCTATCTCCACAGCATGGCGCATCAGGTGCGATGGATGGTGATCGGTGCGCGCAGCGAGAGCCTCGTGCGCCAGTACCGCCGGCTCGGGTTCACCGACCTCAAGGCGGGTCGCAGCGTCGAACTCGCTCATGCCGGTGGCTTGCCGCATCGCGTGCTGGGCTTCGACGTCACTGCCGCTGAGCGCAACTGGCATGCGCTGAGGCATCCGTTCTACGACTTCATGGTCAGCAGCTACCACCCGGACATCGACATCTTCGGCGGTCCCCGCTCGGCCGCCGCAGGCGAACGCCGCTACGGCTGATTCCGTTCCCGTCCCGCTGCCGGCGCGAATCAAGCCGAGTGCGTGATGGCGGGCAGGCACCCGCTTACGACCGCCATCAGTTCGCGCTCGGTAAAAGGCTTGCCGAGAAACAGATCCATTCCCGCCCTGCGGCATTCCTCGCGGTCGTCCATCGCGGTGTTGGCAGTCAGCGCAATCACCGGCAGGTGAGCCAGCCCATGGTGGCGCTCGTGAGCCCGGATGCGCCGCGTGGCCTCGATGCCGTCGAGCACGGGCATCTGGCAGTCCATCAGCACAAGATCGGGACGTGGCTGCGCCTCCGTGGCCAGGCGCACGGCGTCGTCGCCGTTGTCGACCTGCGTCACGTCCCATCCGTTGCGGCTCAGCATGGCCTGTACGACCAGTGCGTTGACCTCGTTGTCCTCGGCCAGCAGCACGCGGCGCTGTAGAGGCGCGATGTCGCCGGCCATCCACTCGCTCTCGTTGGCCGATCGCGAGGCATTGGGTGGGGCTTCAGGCATCGGCAGCCTGACGGTGAATCGCGATCCCCTTCCGATCTCGCTCTCGCAATGGATGGCGCCCCCCATGGCGCGAGCCATCTGCAGTGCGATGTTGAGCCCGAGGCCCGCCCCGGCTGCGCGCTTGCCTTTCGCGCCTCCTTGCCAGAAGGCATCGAATACGTGTGCGATGTGCTCCGGCGCGATCCCTTGGCCCGAGTCCTCGACCACGAACTCGATCGCGCCGTCGCTGGTCCGGCGCGCGCGCAGCCGTACCTGACCAGCGTCGGTGAACTTCAGCGAGTTGCCCAGGAGGTTGTGCAGGATCTGGCGCAGCCGTGTGGGATCGCCGCGCACCCAGTACGGCACCGGCAGGTCGATCTGGGTCAGGAACACCAGGCCTTTTTCCTGGGCGCGCACGCAGTAGATGTCGATCAGTTCAGCGAGCTCGGCCGGCAGGTCGAACTCGACGTCGTCGATCTCGACTCGACCAGCCTCGATGCGCGAAGTGTCGAGCAGGTCGTTGATGAGCTGGAGCAAATGCTCGCCCGAGTGCTCGATCAATCCGAGTTGGTGGCGCAGTTCGTCATCGTCGTGCCGGCGCGCGCGCACCACCCGCGTGAGGCCGAGGATGCCGTGCAGCGGCGTGCGCAGTTCGTGGCTCA
>DASTGE010000132.1:0-2428 GCA_035719405.1 Burkholderiaceae bacterium | reverse complement strand
GGTTCCAGAGCCTCGAAGCGCGTGGCTCGCGCATGGGCATGGATGCCGACGCACTCGGCGGAACAATGATCCACCGCGATGAATACTGCCGCCGGCCCTTCACCGGTGAAGGTGGCGGTAAGGTCGGTGCCCCACATGGTGTCGATGGTGTCCGGAACGACGGTGCCATCGTGGCTGCGTGGGCCTCGCGGTGAGCCGACCCGGCTAGGCGCCAGCAGGTCGTGCTCGCGCATCAGGCGAAGCACCCGGCGCAACGAGGTCCGTATGCCGGCGTAGCGCAACCGCGCCCACACCTTGCGATGGCCCTCGCCGTGGAACGGGCTGGCGGCGAGCACGGCCTTGATCGCTGCGGCCAACGCGGCATCCGACAACGCGCCCATCGGTCCACGCCGTCGCGGTGCGGAGGACGCAGTGCGCTGGCGGTAAACGCCAGAGCGGGCAATGCGCCAAGCACGGCAGACCGCCGCCAGCCCATAAGGTTTGCCGGTTACCGGCGAAGCCATCTTGCTCATGGCCTGAACATCCGTCGCGACAAAGGGCGGTTGGCCTCCAGCACGGCGATCTTCTCGTGCAGCAGATCGCGCTCGATCAGCGCCGCACCGAGTTTGGCTTTCAGTCGATCGCTCTCCAATTCCTCGCCCGTCGCTGACTTCGTCGCCTGGGCTGCCTCGCCGGCGGCAAGGAACGCATCACGCCAGCCGCTCAGCGTCGCCGCAGTGACGCCGAGACTGCGAGAGACGGTCTCAAGGTCCTCGCCCCGCAACAACCGCAACACCGCTGCGGCTTTGCGTTGCCGCGACATCCTGCCACCTCGGCCGGGCGACGCTGCGCCTGTTGGGGTGGACGGCCCCACGGCATCGAGTGCCAGAATTGGAGCTGCAAACAACCAACTGGAGCCGCCCGTGACGCAATATAAACGGATAGGGATCGACACGTCGAAGGCGGTTTTCACGCTGCACGGCATCGACCAACGAGACCAACCGACGCTGCGGATCAATCTTCGCCGTGCGCAGATGATCAGCTTCTTCAAAAAGCTCCCGCCGGTTGAGGTGGCCATGGAAGCCTGCGGTGGTGCCCATCATTGGGCACGTGACTGGCCGTCCTCGGTCACGCAGTGCTCCTGATCCCTCCACAATACGTCAAGCCGTACGTCAAACGCGGGAAAAATGACCGCAATGACGCCGAGGCGATCTGCGAAGCGGCAGGGCGGCCCGGCATGCATTTCGTGCCGGCCAAGTCGTTGTCGCAACAGGCCCAGGGTATGGTCTTGAAGGTGCGTGACACGCTGATCGGACAGCGCACGCTACTGGTCAATACGCTGCGTGGTCACGCCAGCGAATTTGGTGTGGTCGCCGGAAAAGGGGTGGGTAGGGTCGGATCATTGCTGGCCGCTATTGAGCAGGATGCCACCATTCCGACCGAAGCCCGGGACATGATCGCGTTACTGGGACAGCAGATTGAACACCTCGACATAAAGATCAAGGCGCTCGAGGCCAGGCTGAACGCCGCCCATAAGGCAAATGCGGTCAGCCAGCGCCTGGCCACTATCCCTGGCCTCGGTCCCGTTACCGCGCTGACCCTGGCAACGGAGATCGATCCCGCAGCTTTTGCATCGGGCCGTCACATGGCCGCCTGGATCGGTCTCACCCCAAAAGAACATTCCACGGGCGGCAAGCAGCGGCTGGTCGGTATCAGCCGAGCTGGCAATGAACGACTTCGCTCTTTGCTGGTCGTTTGTGCCACCTCGGTGATCAAGGCCGCCACCATGCCGGCGAGTAAGCAGATGACGGGCTGGTTGCGGGGTCTGCTTCAGCGCAAACCAAGAAAGGTTGCCGCCGTCGCGCTCGCAAACAAGATCGCCCGGGTAGCATGGGCCGTTATGACGTACGGCACCGTGTACCGGCGCTCCCCCACCAATGTCGAAGTATCGTACGCGGCATGAAGCGGCAAATCCGCTTCGTGCCTCAACAAGCGGCGTGATCCGCCACTGACCGGCGTGTCGCGTTGCTGCCGGGGTGAAAAGAGCTGAATGAGATGACGATCGGTCGAACCGACGATCCAGAAAGCCCGTCAAGAGTCTCGGCCTTCAAGGCCGCGCGCCTGTTTGGGACTGGATCGCGGAACCCATCTGGGCCAGCGGTCACGGTGCCGCGCCAGCAGGCCGGACACATGAGCGCAATCGACCCGCTCGTCAGAATTTCGCTTCCGCTCTTGAACTCAAGGGGCCGTCCACACAAGACTCTTGCGGTCGCTCCGCGTCGCCCGGCCTCGCTTCGATGTTCTGCTGCTTGTCCATTTTCTGACACCTCTCAGGCGGAAATCGTCCGCTTACGAGGTGTCCCAATCAACCGTGCGGCGGGGGAAAGCGGCGTAGTTCGTCGCCGATCACGCGCTCTACCCAAGATTGTCGTCGATCAAACGGGATGTC